>JBDNDT010000099.1:0-7893 GCA_046718985.1 Cytophagales bacterium | reverse complement strand
ATCTGTTTCGATTCTACATAAAATAATTGACCTTCAAAACGCTTGTATTGAAGAAATGAGCCAAAAAATTGACAAAGCAAAAATGCTCAATAACGAAGCAATTTGTTTGTCTTAAATCTAGCTATCAACAAATCAATTTTCCTCAATGGATGGATTCTCAAGCTTGTATAAACTCCAACTAATTGTTTAGAAAGTTTAAAGTCTTGACAAGGGAGCATCCTTCTTAATTGATTAGCTTTTCATTGTTTTTGTGCCTTTGCTCATCTCTGATGGTTTTTTTCTCAAGATTTTTAACCATTGCACTCTCCAAATCAATGCCTGTTTGGTTGGCAATACACACCAACACAAACAAAACATCAGCCAATTCGTCAGCTAAATTCTTGTCTCTATCTGATTCTTTTTCTGATTGTTCTCCATAACGCCTAGCCATAATTCTGGCAACTTCACCAACCTCTTCTGTCAAAATCGCTAAATTCGTTAACTCGTTGAAATACCTGACACCAAATTTTTTTATCCACTCATCAACTTGATGTTGCAACATTGAAATCTCCATATTTTTGTTATTTTTGCGCTAAATTTAATTAAATGAAAACTTATTTTTTATTAGTCTTGGCATTCGCCAACTACTTCTTCGCATTTTCTCAAGACTCAACCATCACAGAAAAAAAAGACACAACATATTGGAAGAAAGACTTCAAAGCCGGTCTTAACCTGAGTCAAGCTGCTTTTTCTGACAACTGGAAGGGTGGGGGTGTTTCAAATGTCAACTATTTGGCTTTTTTGAATTACAAAGCCAACTATAAAAAAAACAAAACCACATGGGATAACCTAATTGATTTTCAATATGGTCAAATCTTTGCCCAAGCAACACCCGAGTTCAGAAAGTCAACAGACCGAATTTTTTTGGATTCTAAATTGGGTTATAAAATCAACAAAAATTGGAACTTGTTCGCCTCAGCAAACTTCCAAAGTCAATTCGATGCCGGTTTTGATTACAGCCGAAAAAGAAATATCCCCATCAAATTAGGAGACAAAGAAATCACCGATTCAGCTGTTTATATCTCAGGCTTTTTCAACCCTGCTTATTTCACTGAAACCTTCGGTTTTGAGTATAAGCCAGTTGAATATTTCTTCGCCCGTTTAGGTGTGGCTGCCTTCAAACAAACCATTGTCACCAACCCTCTTCCTGAAGGTGCTGTTCCCAACAATTATGGGGTTGATCGTAACAAATCAATTAGAAATGAGTTCGGTTTGTTCAACTTATTCACAGGTTTGAACAAAGACCTCACCAAAACCATAAACTTGAAAGCCACTTACCAAATGTTTTTTAACAACTATGCTTATTTTTTCAAAAGAGTAGATGGTTATCCTGATATTATAGAGGCTTACATTGACCAAAGATTTGACCTCATTTTCACTGCAAAAGTGAGTAAATATCTCAACACCCAAATCATTTATACCGGGCTTTATGATTACGATCAAGACTCAGAGTACCAATTCGCTCAATCTTTATCATTCGGCCTTCTTTACACTTGGGATAACAAGAAAAAGAAATAAAAATACCGTAGATTTTTTGGATAACGCAGGATAATATATTTTCAAATAGATTTTGGGCAAACCACCTAGGGGCGGCCGGGCTTTCAGGGCTCGCTCTTTTTTGTTCCGTTGCACTGCACAAAAAAGGAGCTCAAACAACCCTTCAATCCCTTTTGCTTTGGACGTTCAATCCTATGTTTAGTTCAAGTTTCATCAGATATTCTTTTGAATTCAATGATTTTCATGGAAAAATCAATACATTAACAAGATTTGATTTTTTAGTATATCCTTTCAAACATGAGACCCAAAACATCAAATGTTCAGTTTTTTTTAGTCTGCCATTTCGGTATCTCTAACAAAGAAGCTTTAAAAATGATTGAATCGGGAAGGGTATCGTTGAATGGCTCTACTCCTAATCCAAAAGCCGGAATTGATGATGAAGACGAGTTGGTTGTGGATCATCAAGTGTTGAAACCCAAAAAACAGTTTCGCTATTTTTTATATCACAAACCTGTAGGGGTTGAATGCACGATGAATCCTCAAATTGAAAACAATTTGATTCAAGCAACCAATTTAAGTCAAGATTTCTTTCCTTTAGGAAGACTAGACAAAGACTCAGAAGGTTTGGTGCTGATGACTAATGATGGTCTTCTTTATCAAAGTGTTGTTAAACCTGATCAAAAAATTGAAAAGGTTTATAGAGTTGAAGTTGACCGTTTCATTGATGACAATTTTTTAAAAAGTATGTCTGATGGAGTTGAAATTTTAGGAAAAATCACTATTCCTTGTAAGTTAAGAAAATTGACCGATAACAGTTTTGAGATAACACTCACGGAAGGGAAAAACAGACAAATTAGAAGAATGTGTCATAAATTTGGATTTAGAGTTAAACGCTTAGTCAGAATTAAAATTGGTAATTTTGAATTGGGAGACTTGAAGTGTGGTGATATGCTTGAAATAACCGATATAAATGCATAATTTGTTGAAACAATTTCATTTTTTAACTGTTAAATAAAAAACTGCTTAAAGATATTAACCTAACTGAATTCTTTAAAAATGACTATGCTACTGTTTTTCAGAAAGACAGCGAGATTACAGTCCTGAAATATTTTAAGAAAGTGCCAAGTCATGAACACTTCATTGAAATCAACACTTCAATCATCAAGGCTTTCCAAAAAAAAACAACCCAAACCATGGTTGCAGACATCAAAGACATGGGTATTTTGAGTGTAGAATCTCAAAAATGGGTTTCAAATACACTCTTGCCCGAGTTGATAAATCTTTTGAAAGGAAAAACTTTGTTTCAAGCCCAATTGCTCAATCCAAAAGAAATATTGTCTAAAGTTTCGGCAAATAATGTAAAAAGATATGCCGAATCAATTAAATCAAATTTTGTGATAATTCCTGACTTGTCCGATTTAGTGCGGTCTGATTATTTTGGATATAATTTTAGCCAACTCATCAGGCACTTTAGATTTTATCAGTAGTTCTTTTTTGTTGATTTTATTGATTAATCTTCCATCAGTTACTCTCTTACATTTATCTATAAAAGCCCTTATGGATAAAGGGCTGTTTATCTCAATGTGTTTAGATATCACAAGAGCCATAAAGCATATGAGTATATGAAGTTTAATGGGTTCTTCTTTAAAATGGAAGATTGGTCTAGTTTGTAAATCATTTTTTGATACCCTAAAGGCTTGTTCAATTTTGTAAAGTTCATGATACCGACCAATAATTGTCTTGCTGTCTGCGACCGTTTCTTCCAGGTCTGTATAGTAACCTTTTATTCCAAGTAGTTTAGTGGTTTTCTCGATTAGTTTTTCATTCAATAACATTTTATTTTCTGTACTTGATATGAACTTTACTCGCTTAATTTTAGAAGGTTGGTTCAGCATCACTTTTGCCTTCTCTATTTGCTTATTCATCTCGTGTTTATCCTTGTTATATCTACTTTTTGAAAAACTGCATATTAGATATCCATTATCTGTTTTAAGTCGTACTAATTGACCATCCTCTCGGCAAAGGCTCTTGTCTATTGTATCAATTAACTCTACTGGCAAGTTTGAAAGTCTTGCACCAACTATGTAATTGATTTTTTCTTCTTTTAACGCTAAAATATTCGCTGCGCTAATCATTGCCGCATCTGCAACTACAGTAAAGTTCTTAATACCTTGCTTTTTGATGAAGGCTTTTATAACAGGAATAAGAGTATGCCCCTCAAATGTGTCCCCAGAGAATATCTCATAACCAATTGGAAAGCCTTCTGGAGTTACCATAAGTGCTATAACAACTTGAGGCTGTTGAGACTTGTTATCTTTAGAGAAACCGTTTTTACGAAGCTCATCCTCGGTAAATGTTTCAAAGTAGAGCGTTGTAACATCATAAAAGAGCAGAGAGAAATTAAAGCCATACTGATTTTTTGCAAAATGAATGGTCTGTTTTTCTATTTTATCTTTCAACTCTAGCCATTTGGGAGCAGATTCATAGTATCGTTGTCGCCTATGCTTAATACCAAAATATTGTTCAAGTAGCTCGATTGAACGAAGCTTTGAACCGGGTTCAAAAATTCTCATAACAACCAAGTCATTAAGCAAAGAATCGGCAATTAACCCGTATCCAATTTGATGTTGAATAGAGCGTATTGTGTCGTAAAAGAAGTTGTAATAAACCCCAACAAAATCACACTGACTAAGCAATACCGAATCATCTTGTGGTTTTGATTCTTCAAAAAGATAGCTTTGCCTAGTAAAGTCTCTTATAAACACCTTGCCCATTTCAACCAAAGAGTTGATTTCATCATCGGTTTTGCCAGATCCAATATGCTTTACTATAACTCTATTCCCATTTTCATAACGACATACCTGAACAAAACGGTATTTGTCCTTTGTTTTTACTGTTCTTATGTGGAGCATTTTGACCTTTTAGTGCGGTCAAATTAAGAAAAAATCAGTATATCTAACTGATAATCAATATGCATTTTTTTTGACAAAATTAAAGCGGACAAGTCAGGACCGAGCCATAAAAACTCGACCGCCTTTAAGTGTTTTGACAAAAATTATAAAAATTTCAACCCATCTCAAACTCTTGAATCTTGTGAAAGATTAATGATTTTTGAAATGGGTTGATTTGATTAGAAAAAAGATATATCACTTAGCCAGTGATTCTCAATGCACTAGCAATTCCATTCACTGTGAGCAAAAGCTGCAACAATAAACTTTGAGATTGTTCTGATTCAGGATTGGTTTCTTTTACAGTTCTCCATTTTGCCAACAAATCAATCTGGGTGAAATGCAAGTCATCTAAAGCTTCGGTTCTGAGCACATTTGAATAATGATGATAAGCTCTTCTTTGTTCAAAAGGCTTTTGAAACAAATCAAGCACCATTTCTTTAGTGATGTCTAATTCATTTTTGATTTTTCCAAGGATAAGGTCTTTTACCTCGAGGTCATCAACCAAATCGGCATATTTCATGAATATTCTTTCATCAGTTGCAGCTAAGCTGGTGTCAACGTTTGTGAAGACATATCTTGCCATGGTGTCGCTTTGGGCTTGTTCTTGAATGAATTTATATTCTTCAGGTCTTTGCTCTTTGAAATCTTTCAAGATAGATCCTACACCATACCAAGAAGTGATGTTGAATCTCGATTGGCTCCAGCTGAATACCCAAGGGATAGCTCTCAAATCTGCAAGTGACCTTTTGCCGGTTCTTCTGGATGGTCTTGAACCGATTTTGCTGTTTTCAATCACATCAATCGGTGTTGCTTTGCTGAAAAAAGCGATGAAGTTTTTGTCATTGATGAGAGCTTGATAATATTTTTTACTGCCTTCAGACAAAAATTCAAATGCTGATTCTTCAACCTTGTCTTTAGTTTTATTTGTGAATTTGTGCAAAATGGTGGCTCCCATAGTACCTGCTATCAATTGTTCTAAATTGAAGGCAGCGTTAATTTTGTTGGCATATTTTTGAGCAATGGTTTCACCTTGCTCTGTGAGTCTCATATCACCATTGATTGTGCCATGTGGCAATGTTCTTAAAAACCAATGAGTCGGACCTGCACCTCTTGAGATTGATCCCCCTTTGCCGTGGAAGAATCTGATTCTAGTTTTGTTTTTCTTTCCAATTTCAGCCAAGTTTGTTTGTGCTTTTGACAAATTCCATTGACTTGCCAAAATACCTCCATCTTTGTTGCTGTCACTGTAACCTACCATCACCATCTGAACCTTTTCTTTCTGATTGTTTTGCTCTCGCAGATATTCCAGACTTCTCTTAGTGAAAGGGTGGTTAAGAAAACCTTGCATGATTTCAGAACTGTTTTGTAAATCTTCAATGGTTTCAAACAAAGGAGCCACAGGCAATTTGCAAACCAAGCCGTCTGGTGTTTGCTCTAATAAGCCGGCTTCTCTACAAAGCAAATAAACCAGCAATAAATCTGATAAAGAGCGAGTCATGCTCACAATCAATGCTCCAAAAGCATCAGTGCCATACTTATCAACATGTTGACTTACCACTCTCAAACAATTCACCACTGCGCTGGCTTCATTTCCTAAAATGGAATTCATATTGGTGAAAGGTCTAGGAGATTTCAACTCTTTGTTGATGAAGGCTAAACGTTCTTCTTCGTTGAAGTTTAAGAATTTATCACCATCAAGCAAGGCCACTTTCATGAGTTGCGAAAGTGCATTGTCATGAAATTTGCTGTTTTGTCTGATGTCAAGTTTTGCCAAGTGAAAGCCAAATGTTTGAACTATTCTGATACTTGTTTTTACATCAGTGTAAGCGATGTTTTTTGCACCGAATTCAACAAGGGCATCCCTCAGAATCACCAAGTCGTTCATGAGCTCTTGAGGATTTTTATACCCATATTCAGTGTCTTTGATAGCTACGGCAAAATCTCTTTCAATTTCAACCGGAAGTTTTTTCAAAAGAAATGTAACATAAGTTTTGAAAGACTCTCTCATGTGAATTTCTTTTTCGAGCATGTCAGATGAAGAAAGCTCAGTAGCTAACTCGTTGAATCGTTTGCTAAATGTTTTGCTCGCTTGGCTTATATGAAAATTAAAACTCAGATTTTTTTCTAAGTCACTCAGGTTGTTTCTGATTATTGCTAATGAATTTAACCTCAAAGTGTCTAAAGTTTCTTTTGTGACCGTGTGCGTCACAAATGGATGCCCGTCTCTGTCTCCACCAACCCAGTTTCCGAAAGAAATTCTTGGCAATTTGTCGTAAGTGAGCACAGAATTTGGGTTGAAACCTAAGTTTTCCCAAGCAATCATAAACCTTCTGTCAATGATTGGGATAACATGTGGAAAAACATTTGTGAGATAATGAATGATATTTTTCAATTCATGTCTCACATCCGGTTTTTCAAGGTATATTTCACCTGTTCTCCACAGTCTGTCGAGTTCAATTTTAATTTCTCTTCTGATTTCTTTTTGCTCAGCATCAGTGTACATGGTGTTTTCACGCTTCACCAAAAGAAGGTATAAGTTTCTGTGGTGTTGAAGAACTACTTCTCTTTTTGCTTCGGTTGGGTGGGCAGTCAAAACAGGTTCAACAAGAATTTCAGGCAAAATCGAAACAATATCGCTTTCAGATATACCACTATCTTTTAGCATTTTAATGTTGCTGGCAAACATTCCGTTCACGCTCCAGGGTCTTTCACTCTCTATTCGTCTTCTGTTTTGAACAGCGCCGTTTTCTTCGACCATGTTCAACAAATGGAATGCAATGGAATATAATTGCACATGTTTTTCAGTGAAGTTGTTAACAATATTTGAATCTTTTGGAGGATGAATCCATGGAACTGATTCGGCAAGATTATTTTCGCCACACTCGATTAATACTTCTTTTAAACAGTTTAATAAAAACTCTAGGTCTTTATAAGGTTTGCCTAGTTTGTCTTGAGTTAATTTCAATACCCCCATAAGAAAAAACAATTATCAATGTGCAATATATTATTTTAATGATATGCTTCAATGAAAACTACGTATTATTTTGTAGTTCGAATTAGAAAGTTTATTTTGAAGTTCAGGTTTGTTTATTGACCTATAAAAAAACCCGATTAACTTAACCGGGTCTTTTCAAAATGCAATCAAACCTATGAATAAAATCTTTTCCTTAGACAAACAAATCTATCTATAATTGTATTTTTATGCAACAAAAGGCTGAAAAAAAAGATATTTTGAATGATTGTATTGTATTATTCGAATATTATTTATAAAAATACGAACATTACTTGTTTCTTCACAAAAACGCCTGTTTAAAAAGTCCTATTTTTTTTTACTGTCGTCCGAGAAATGATTTTTTTTAAAAAAGGGTATTAGAATAGTTATATTTTAAAAAGAGGGGGGAGAAAA
>JBDNDT010000098.1:0-7905 GCA_046718985.1 Cytophagales bacterium | reverse complement strand
CTGTCAGCATTTCATTTAAATCTTTGAGCATCAGAAGTGCCGATAATAGATTAATCACTGTGTCCAGATACAACAGAGTTACACAGACTTATACTCTAGACGCCACTGAATATATTCAAGACTTGATTTATGGAAGGGTTGAAAATTCAAAATTCTTGATAACACCTAGCAGTTTTGCCTCCACTTTAGACAGGTTGATTATTGACCAACCAAAAGAGAATATCAAGTTGCGTGTGTTCTACACAAGGTTTTAGATTGAAATATTCGTTTTGCAGAACATTTTTAAAGATTTACGATTTCTAACTTGATTGAATCTCATTCTTTATTTGAATGAGATTCTTATTTTTACCAAACCTGATATTCATAATTCTTTTCCAAAATATATGGCAATCAACCTAAATTCGAATTAGAACAATTTTATCATTCAAAGTTTTGAAAGTCATTTAATCCTCAGCATAATAATGCTTAAATGCAATCACCGCTACAATTGTCAGAGCCAAAAACACTACAAATGCTATGATTATGTTCACTATAGTATCGCTTTCATTGCTTTTTGGCATATTTACCTGTGTTTGATTTAAGCTCATCAACAAACGTTCTTCTTCCAATTGATCATAAAAAGGAATGACTTTTTTGCTCAATGGCAAATACACATGCTTGATCTCTAGATTTTCAGAGTCTTCCAAATATATCAGCACTTTTTTAAGGGAATTCTTCTCAAAGACAGCTCTTTTAACAGGTTTTCGGTGAATTAATTTTGGCAAAACTATACTTTCTTTTTCCACAACAATGTCGTCACCCTCGCAGGGAACATAAAAAAAACTACTATCACTGTTGAAAACCAAAGCCCCTGTTTTGTGATTTCCCAAAATCTCTGTTAATGTGTTGGTTTGAAGATAAGCATTGCTCCAAAAGTGTTCAATATCATCATGACCAAAAACAGAAATATCTAATTCCGGCTTCAAGAAATAAAACTTATCATCAAAATATGCATACCTGATTTCGGGTAACCAAGGCTTTGTAGGTCTGAAAAAAGGATCGTTTTTTAAGTCTTTTATAATCCCATCAGCCTCAGTTTTGAGGGTTTCATATACCAATTCATCATTCAATTTATCTTCAAAAGAAGAATGGTCAAACTTATCCAAACCTAATTTCATCAACTTCAACATTTGCAAAGGCGAAATAAACTTATCACGTACAACGACCTTTAGTCCTTTTGCCATTTTACTTCTTTGATCTGATATGGTATCGAACATCACTGTGTGGAAAGGTTCAAATGTTTCAGTGAAATCGTGCCAAAGTTCTAGCTGAACAAATGGCATTTTCAAGGTGTCTATCCCACTTATTGAAATGTATTTTGAGCACATTTTGTGAGTGATTTCAGCAATTCTAGCACCCTCACCAACATTGTATTCTTCAAAGAAAAATGTGGTTAGTTTGCCAGTTTTTAAGGTTTTGTGGCTTAAACCTTGTGCTGAAAGATTTGTAATCAATAAAAATAACGAAAGAATGTTTAGGGTTTTCATGATTTAACTTAGTTTATAATAGGGGTTTTAATAATCCATTTTCGGTGAGTTTATATTTTTTTCTTGATTTGGTCATCACTTTTTCGCTAGGAAAATATCCATCATACTCCGGCTGTATGAGCCATTTTGATTGTTGGCTGATGACTCCATATTTTCCATTTTTTTTAACAACAGCCCAACCTTTGTGAAAATCGCCAACCTCATCAAATTGAGGTTGCATTGCCCATTTACCACCTAAAGACAGATATCCCCATCGAGCATCTTTTTTTGCAGGAACTAAGTCTCCTGAAAACACCCTAACTGAATCAAACTTCTCGTTAGAAAACAGTGTGCCATTGTTTTTGTATATTTCGAATTTATTATCTTTTTTGTTTACAAAAAGCTGTTCTCCAAGCCAAAACCAATCACCGGCTTCAGAAATTAATTCTTGACCAGAAACGCTTAATAATCCTGATTTTTTTCCTTTAAAAAAAACAGCAGGATATGATGGAATGCCCGGGTCGTCAATTTGATTGCTTAGTTTCTGATATTTAAAATCAGTTAAATTCTCGCCTTTAGCATTTAAAACGGCAAAGTTCCCATTCTTCTTGGCTTTGAAAGTTTTTGAACTTTCAACAGAAATAAACTCATATTCAACAGGCAAAACACTCACTCCATTATGGTCAAAAACACCAATTTTTTTTCCTTTTTTAACCAAGAAATAAAGATTTCCTTCTTGTTGCTGAGGCCATAAAGAATCAAACTCATAATTCAACAACGGTTTTCCATCTCTTTGTAGCAAGCCCCACTTACCTTCGTTTTTTACAATCAAATGATTCTTCAATGCCGGTTTCACAGATTGAAAATGAAGACTGGGTTGAATCTGCTTCAAATCTAAATCAAAAAAAGCATAACCTTGATTTGTTTTGATAATCAGTCTCTTATTGTTTACTAGGGAATCAACAGCATAAAGCCCTGACAAAACTGTGCTAAGGCTGATTCTTTCAAACAAATTATACATGTTATCTTTTTTGAACACAATCAAATCGCCATTTTCAATTTCTTTAGCATCATCATAAATAAAATCACTTTTGTGATTGCCACCTTTGTCAATGAGACCCCATTTATTATTGATTTTAGCCAATGAGACTCCGCCCTTAAACCTGCTTACAAAATCAAAATCAGGATTAAAAAACATCTTACCGGAGCGATTGATTAGTCCATACTTGCCTGCATAAACACAAACTGCTTGACCATCAGAAAAAGTATCAATTTTGTCGAATACCAGCTTCAAGAACAATTTTGAGTTGAAATCAATTAATCCCCATTTCGAATCTTTTTTCACTATCAGCAAATTATTTTCTCCATTGACGATGCTGTCGTAAATTGGTTCAACGGTCGTGTTTCCTGAAGAACCCATCACTCCCCATTTTCCCAATTTAGTTTTGAAAGCAAAGTGCTTATTCATTTTGATGACTTTCAACAAATTAGGTTTCATAATATATTTTCCGGTTTGGTTTTCTATCACACCAATGCTATCATCCAATTCAACCAATGAAACCCATTCTGAGATTGATCTCACCTCTGGAAATGTGGGTAAAATCAACATTTTGTTTGATTTTTCAGAAAACAATGCCCATTTGTTTTCTTTTCTCACCCAAACTTGGTCACACTCATTGCAAATTTTTTGCACTTCATTGAAAGTTGGCCTAACTAGCAATTGACCTTTGTCATTCAACAAGCCCCATAAACCATTTTGACGCACCCAAATTTTGTCGAAGTTGAAAGGTTTGAAATCTTCATAAATAGCATCCACCACCAAAAATCCTTTGCAATTAATGATTCCTAACTTGCTTCCCTTTTGCACAATGGCTTTGTTTCCGACAAAAGGATAAGCTTTAAGGTAAGCAGGTGGAACAAGCCATTCATTTCCGAAATTCATATAACCAAACAATTTTGTTTCTTTGTCAAAAGCAGGAAAAAGATCTTCAGGACAACTTTGCCCTTGTGGCTTTTGAGAAAAAGCAGAAACACAAACCAGAAAAAATGGAATAAAAAGCTTAAACATTGATGGGTATTTCGTTTGGTTAGAAAGTTGACAAAAAAAAAAATCATTTCCAAAAATGGCTAAAAACCTACATTGCAAGTTAAGAAGCAAAAACTTAAAATTGCATTAAAACTAAAGATTTGTAATTTGCGTATTGTTTGGTATTATTTTTGATAAAATACCCTTGATTACTTGACATGATTATGAAAAAGTTTGTAGCATTAGCTTTGTTTTTTGCAGTCTCTCTAACCTATTCAGCCAGCAAAGTGACAGGTTCTGAATTTGATAAAAAATGTCGTCATAGACTCGAAAGGTATTTTAAGGGTGTCACAATTGAAGATGCCACGATGGATATTGAAAACAATATGTTCTTAAGGGAAAATTACACCCACAGGGGTTTCGCTTATATTTTGGCAGGTGATTTCAAAAAGGCTTTAGAAGATTTCAACGAAGTGCTTAAAATTGACCCAAAAACAGCTTGGTTAGCCATTTTGCACAGGGGTTATGCTTATGCTTGTGATAATAACTTTTATTTAGCCAAAGTAGATTTCAACAAATATGCGGGTAACTTTCCAAAAGACAGTACAGTGTTTTACTATCTAGGGGTTATCAAATTTTTGGAAAAAGATTACAAAGGAGCACAAGCCGAGTTTGAAAAACAATTGATAATCAACAGCAAAGATATTGATTGTTATTTGATGCGAGCTGAATGCAAAATGGCTCAGCTCTATATCAGAGAAGCAGTTGATGATTATTCAAAAGCAATTGAAATTAACCCTAAGTCATTTGTAAGCTATAACGGAAGAGGATTTGCAAGAACCAAACTTCAAGATTATAAGAATGCTATGAAAGATTTAGACAAAGCAATGGAATTGATGAAAGAGGCGAACAACGAGCCTATGAAAAGACTCAAATACAGCAATAAACAACAAGACCCAAAACAAATCAATGGATTCCATGAAGAGTATCTTGACATTGCCTATGCCATTTATAACAACAGGGGTTCTGCGAAAATGGATGCTAAAAATTATAAAGCAGCTATAGAAGACTTTAATGAAGCCATCAAATTGAATAAAAACAATACTGTGGGTTATAACAACAGAGCGATATGTAAAATTTACATTGATGATTTACCCGGCGCTTACGATGATTTTAGTGAGTTGATTATCTTGAAACCTGACAGCCCTGAAATCTATTTCAACAGAGGCGTGGTTAGGAATGACCTCAATGACGTGAAAGGAGCTATCGAAGATTTCACAGAGTCATTGAAAAGAAATCCGAAAAACGGTCAGGTCTATTATCAAAGAGCTTTAGCAAAGAAGAAACTTGGGGCAAGTGTTGAAGCTTGTGAAGACTTCAATCGCGCTTTGACTTATGGATTCAAAGAATTTCCCTCATCTGATATGTCAGGTTGTAAATAATAAAATCAACGAAAGCCTCTATTGAGGCTTTTTTTAGCTCATAAAAATTTTTTTCTCATGGAAGATAAATTGTTTAAACCCGTTGCTGCATCAAAAACAACTTTGACCGAGTTGATGATACCAGCTTATTCAAACTTTGGGGGCAAAATTCACGGGGGAATTTTGTTAAGTTTGATGGACAAGGTGGCTTATGCCTGTGCTTCAAAACATGCAGAAAATTATTGTGTGACAGCATCCATAGACACTGTTGATTTTCTTCAACCTGTTGAAGTGGGTGAAATGGTTTATATGCACGCCTCTGTTAATCATGTAGGCAAAACCAGTATGGTCATCGGAATCAAAGTGGTTGCCGAAGACTTTAAAAACCACACTGTTAAACATACCAACACATCATTTTTTACCATGGTCTCAAAAGGCGATGACGGAAAACCTTTGCCTGTTCCAGGTTTGATTCTGGAAACCAAAGAAGAAGCTCGAAGATTTCTAGAAGCAATCAAAAGAAAAGAACTTAAAAAAACCTTCAACACTGAATTAAATAATATCAAAACAAACACAGAAGTAGAGAGTGAAATCTTTAAACTGGCAAACGAAAACTGTCAGTTGGCATGGAAACCTTGATTCTGTTCGTTTCTTTCCATCATTTGAATGATTGTTGTTTTGGCATCATGAACATGAAAAACAAAAGCATTCAGCATGTTTTCGTTTTTGATGTTGAAATCTAAAACTTTCTTCAAACCATCATTTTTTACTACTTGAATTTGTTCAAGCAAGTCTTGAAAGGCAAATCGGTCATATTCTTGTTTCATCAACTCTTCAGCTTTAGACTCAATTCTTGAAATTTTCTTGATGTAAACATCTAAACTTAGACTTCTTTGACTCAAATACCAACGCCAAGCTAAAAAGGCAGCAATAAAAAATGAAAATACAAAACTTCTAAAGTTTTCAAGACCTTCAATCACATCACTGGTTATTGCCGGTTGATTTCTGTTTTTGAACAAAGATGCTCCATTGTGAAGTGGAAATTCCAAGGTTCCAAACAAATTTTCCTCATTCAAATGATTAAAATTCACTTCTCTGGCAAATCGGGTTTCGAAAATGACATGTAAGATTCTCTTGATTGCCTGTTCGGGGACATTTTCGTTTGCCACTAGCAACAACTGAGTGCCTATTGTTTTGATATCATGCTCCGGAACCGCCGGAAAAACAGAATAAGTATATTTGGGAACAATCACTTCTTCAACTGCAAAATTTTTATATGAGAATGCTTTTGCAAAAGGCAATTCAACCAATCTGTAATTTTGATCTTTCACCAACTCCTGAACTTGGATGGAGGGTATCAAAGAAACCGTAAAAAACGCATCCGGCAAATCTTCTGACTTTTGAACTTTGCTCATCGAATCAATGAATCCATAAGATTGATTGCTTTCATGAAACTCATTTTTGTCAACGCCTGCAAATTCCAAAATTCTGATAGACAGTTCTCTCGTTCCGCTACCAAGTTTTGAAAGGTTCACTTTTTTACCTTCAAGACCGATGATTCCTTTTGAAGCAAGTTCTTCTTTCACAACTAGGTGAAGTGCTTCATGAGCCAAAACAGCCACTTGTTTCACATTGGGCATTGGGTCTAAACCACCTTGAATGAATGCCAAATCTAATTTTCCTTCAGAAATCATTTTCATAGCTTCTTGAGAGCCTTCGGTGCCAATCAATGTGAGATTTATTTTTTCTTCACTGCAAAAAGTTGCCAAGACCCTTGCTATGTCACTTCTTTTCCCTTGCAAACTTCCTGCGCTGATTTTTAAATCATATTTGGGCTCAATCAAACCCTTGAAAAAAAAGGCCACCACAACCAAAAAGGATAGTATAAATATTCCCAACCATAAAAAACCTTTGGTTCTGTTGGAAAATCTCAAAAGAAAAAAACTCTTTTTATTCATAAATCAAAATTCACACTTAATGCTTCATTTTCGGTTAATGAATTGTTAATTTTGAGTTATGATTTTAATTCATATTGAAATATGTATGAGAATCTTATAGCTAAGTTTTAAGAATACATTTGTTTTTTTTCAAGGCAATCAAGCCTGAGTTTAAAAATCAAAGCAAGTGGCTAATTTTTGCAATTTTGAGTTTGGAAAAATGATTTTCATTTTTAACTTTTATTTTTGAATCTAAGAACTAATCGGATTTTAATAATTTGAAAGCCACAGACCACAAAGAAGATTTCTTACAGTTCATCTGGAAGTTTCAGTTGTTTAATCAGCCCCTCAAAACCAGTGATGGGAAAGAAATCATTGTGTTCAATCAAGGTATTCATAACAAAAACGAAGGTCCTGATTTTTTGGAAGCCAAAATGAAGATTGGTGAAATCACTTGGTGTGGAAGTGTTGAAGTCCATCTCAAATCGTCGAATTGGTTGGCACACAATCATCAACATCACAAAGCTTATGACAACACTGTTTTGCATGTAGTTTGGCAAAATGACAAAGAAATCACTGCAAAAGACGGAAGTGTTTTGCCCACCTTAGAAATCAAAAACTTGATTAATCCCGACTTGATTGAGAAATATAAAAAACTCCTCATTTCAGAAGACGCTCAACAATTGCCCTGCTCATTCGCTTTGACATCAGTTCCAAACATCAAAAAACAGCAGATGGTGCAACGTGTTCTTTTGGAAAGATTGGAACTAAAGGTTCAGAAAATTTCCTCAATCAACCCTTTGCAATTTGAAGACTGGGATGAACTTGCTTATCGTTTGTTAGTCAAAGGTTTTGGTTTCAAGGTGAATGAAGAACCATTTCAAGCTCTTTCCTTGAATCTTCCATTTAAAATACTAAGAAATCACCTGAATGATAGAATTGAATTGGAAGCCTTAATTTTTGGGGTGAGTGGCTTTTTAAATCAAAAAAATGATGAATACCAATCACATCTTGCA
>JBDNDT010000097.1:0-7931 GCA_046718985.1 Cytophagales bacterium | reverse complement strand
TGATTTGATTCACGAAGTTTTCACCTTTCAATTTCACATAAACCTCTTCTGATTTAGAATGAAAAGTTCCTTCTGTTTTGTGAATTAAAAAGGTCAAACTTTGAGATTTATAGCGATTCACATAGTTTACTATAGTGTTATTGATTTGAATTTTAGAAATTTCAAAAATAGATGCTGAACTGCCGGGGTCATTGTTTTCTTTAGGCCTCAAAATATCGAAATTGCCAATTCCTTTTTTGTCTATCTCAATGTTAAGTTTGGCATTTTCTAAAAATATTTTTTTAATCTTGATGTCATTGTTGATGATGTCAATAAAATTGAAGCTCACAAAAAAACTTCCCGCTTCAAGCAAATTGTTTTCCACTTGATTGCTACTTTTGACCACAATGTTTTTGAATTCTAAGCTGGCGTTTGGGAATTTTTTCCAGATGGTTAAATTTATTTTCTGAACTTCAATTTTGGTGTTTAAATCTTCATTTAAGAGAGATACAACATGTTGTTTTATTTTTTCTTCATAAAAATAGACAAAAATAAGACTTGCTAAAAAGGAAATCAGCAAGATGACCAATGACCATTTAAGAATATTTTTGAGGATTTTTCTCATCATCAATGAACAGAACCCAAAAGTAAGAAATGAAATGAAAAAGATTGAAGAAATGTGCTAACAATGATGAAATTAAGCGTCCTTATTTTTTTGGAATATCTAATTTTTCACGATTAACATTTTGTTTTTCTTTTTTACCGTCAATGAATTTTAAACCAAATCACAATAGTTTAGTCATAAAAACATGGAATTTTTAAATATCATTAACATGAAAAATCTAATTTGGGTATTAACAACAATCTTTATTTTACTCAATACTTCGTGCAGAAAAAAAGAAGAAGTAACTGTAGAAGAAGCTGCCATTAGCACATCTGATGCATCAACCTTTAGAGAAGAGTCTGATCAAATTATCAATGAAGCAAGCAATTATACTGAAAACACCGGGTTTGGCCAAAATAATTCAAGAGTTGATTCATTTGCTGATAGCGTTTCAGTGACAGCTATTGATGGAAATGGTGGTGCAAAAACAGCAATTGCATATCTTGCTCAAAGAAAAGTTGTGTTAACATTTCAAGACTCCGAATCAAAAGACGGGCAAAGAACTCGAAACGGAAAGGTAATCATTCAATTAGATACCACAGGCAACAAACCAAAATTCTGGGGTGACCAAAATGCAGAACTGAAAATTACTTTCGAAAATTTGAGAATCACTAGAAAAAGCGATTCAAAGTTTGTGGTCTTTAACGGAACAAAAGTGGTGAAAAACACAAGCGGAGGAAGGGCGATTTTTGCTTTCGTTAATTCAGGTAACGGAACTGTAACACATGAAATCTCCGGTTCAGTGATGGTAAACTTCGAAGATGGAACTCAAAGATCTTGGTCAATTTCAAGAAGAAGACAAGTTGAATACCAAAAAATTACCATTTCTTCAACCCGAAATGATGGTGTAATTGAACAAGGTGTGAATCGTTTTGGGACTGATTTTACGACCAGTATCAACGACCCACTTGTAGTGAAAAGACTTTCATGCAATTCAAGAAATCAGGCAAGAGTCACAGATGGTCTTCTCACCCACAGAGTTGCCAATCGAACAAACAGCATTGAGTTTGGATTCAATTCAGCAGGTGTGAAAGCAACTACTGATTGTGGAAAAACCTCTGCTAAAATCTCTTATACAAACCGCAGAAATCAACAAAGTGAATTAATTTTGACGCTTTACAGAAGTCTATAATAAATATAATAAAATATGTATTTGGTAGCTGTTGTAAGTTGTTAAAATCCTTTTTTAAAATGATTACACTTTCCAAAAGTTTGATTTAACTTACTTGCTTAGGAAATCTCAAATTTTTGGAAAGCTTATTTCTATAATTTGGTAAACTCATTATATATAATAAATAGATTTCCGGTTTCGTCGGTTTGTTTTTTTATGGAAATTTTGATAATGTCAAATGATTTCCAATATACTTTCCCTTAAAAATGCCACTGTGTCATCACTTGTGCAATACATAGGAACGATATATAATGTTTTTCCTATCGGACGCATTAAAATACCTTTTGATAAAGATTTGTGATAGAGCTTTTCTCTTTCTTCTGAAAAGTAATGATTGTTTTTTGAATTTTTCTCGACGGCAATAATTGTTCCTATGGTTCTGATACTTAAATCATCTCTTTTTTCAATTGTTGACTGATGCCAATCAGCATTGCTTTTGACCAAATGTTGAATTCTACTTTGAGTTTTTAACTCTTTTAACAACTCCAAAGATGCCACACCAAGAGAACAGGCTAAGGGATTTCCTGTGTAAGAATGCCCATGCATAAACGTTTTCATTAAGTTATCGCCATCAAAAGCATCAAATATTCTTTGTGTGGTGATGGTCGCTCCCATTGGCATGTAACCTCCGGTCAACCCTTTGGATGCACAAATAATATCCGGTTTTGTTTCACATTGATCACTTGCCCAGAATGTCCCGGTTCTAAAGAATCCCGTAAATACTTCATCAGCGATACAGATCACTGATTGAGATTTCAAAACTTTCAACACTGAATCTAAATGTTTTGCAGGATAAGTTTTCATGCCTGCTGCACCTTGTAGCAATGGCTCATAAATGAAAGCTGCAATTTTTCCAGTTTTTTCAATTAGTCTGATTTGTTCAAGACATTTTTCTAATTGAAGAGCATCGCTTGGGATTGGAATGTGTTTAACTTCAAACATGAAAGGTTCAAACACTTGATTGTAAACACTTTTTCCTCCGGTTGCCATTGCTCCAAAAGTGTCTCCATGATATCCGTTTTCAAAGGCCAAAATAATGCTTCTTTTTTCATTATGGTTATGCCAAAACTGAATGGCCATTTTGAGAGCTACTTCAGTGGAGGTGCTGCCATTGTCAGAAAAAAACACTTTTGAAAACTCGCTAGATAGGGTGTTTAGCAGTTGTTTTGTTAATTCGATTGCAGGTTGGTGTGTGAAACCGGAAAAAATTACATGAGGCAATAGCTCAACTTGCTTCTTTAAAGCTTCGTTCATCACAGGATTTGAATGACCATGCAGATTCACCCACCAAGAAGAGATGGCATCTATTAAAACACTTCCATCACTCAAAAAAAGCTTATCACCTAAAGCACGTTCAACGAGAAGGTTTTTCTCTATTTTGAAAGTATCAAAGGGATGCCAAACATGATTTTTGTCCCATGATTCAAGTTGTTGCCAATTTAAGTTGCTCACTTGTCAATTAAACCGCTGTTCATGTATGCTTGCATATCCTTGTCACCTCTTCCGGAAAGGTTAATCACTATAGTCGAGTCTTTAGGAATCTCAATTTTGTCTAAAGCGGCAATGGCATGAGCAGATTCTAAAGCAGGAATGATACCCTCTAAACGAGATAGCATTAATGCGGCATGTAGAGCTTCATCATCTGTGATGGCAACAAATTCAGCTCTGCCTGAGGTTTTCAGGTGAGCGTGCAAAGGGCCGATTCCGGGATAATCTAATCCTGCTGAAATGGAATAAGGTTCAATCACTTGTCCATCAGCATCTTGCATTAACAAAGTTTTGCTACCATGCAAGACACCCGGTTTGCCTAAAAATGTAGTTGCTGCTGAATGACCTGATTCGATTCCTTTTCCGGCGGCCTCTGCTGCAATGATTTTTACGCTAGGTTCATTAAGATAATGATAATAAGTGCCTGCTGCATTGCTGCCTCCTCCAACACATGCGATGAGCATGTCAGGATTTGGATTTCCGGTTTTTTCTCTCATCTGTTTTCTTATTTCATCACTAATCACAGATTGAAATCTAGCTACCATGTCTGGAAATGGATGAGGGCCAACAACTGAGCCAATGATATAGTGTGTATTTACAGGATTGGTGATCCAATCTCTCATGGCTTCATTTGTGGCATCTTTCAGTGTTTTACTTCCACAAGTTGCAGGTCTCACTTCTGCACCCAGAAGTTTCATTCTATAAACATTTGGAGATTGACGGGCAATATCAACTTCTCCCATGTAAACCACACATTCCATGCCCATCAATGCACAAACTGTTGCAGTAGCAACACCATGTTGACCTGCACCGGTTTCAGCGATTATTCTGCTTTTTCCTAATCTCTTTGCAAGTAAAATTTGACCAATAGTGTTGTTAATTTTGTGAGCGCCTGTGTGGTTTAGGTCTTCTCTTTTGAGATAAATATTTGCTTTGTATCGTTCTGAAAGTCTTTGTGTGAGATAAAGCGGGGTGGGTCTGCCAACATAATCTTTGAGCAAAGCATTAAATTCATTTTGAAATCCTTCTTCGCTCATTATATTGAGGTAAACCTCTTTGAGTTCTTCGATGTTAGGATATAGCATTTCAGGGATATAAGCACCTCCGAAATCTCCGTAATATCCTTGACTATCCACTTGAAAATTGCTTACCATAACGTATATTTTTAATGCAAATATAGCAACTCAATGGTGAATTACATTGTTTCAAAGAGTTGATAATGGATTTTATGAAATCATTTTTGATTGGTTTCGGTTAAAATATTGTTAGCGAAAATAAAATCTATTTAATGAATAATGAAAAATTACAATCATCTCACAAAGTGAATTCTAATGTTTCACTAATCTTGCTTAATTCGTTGAAAAAAAGTAGAACTATGCATGAATTCAAAGCAAAATGTTAACCTTTTTGAATTAAACATGTGAAAAGTAATTTCGGCTATTCGAAATGACATGTTTTGGCGTTCTTAATCTTTATTTTTGTGAACAAATAATTGCTTAAGATTTTGGGGAAAGGTTTTTGCAAACCTAAATGACAATCTGTCAAGGAATGTATTAACACTTTTAATATTATTTAAATCAAAAATCAGGATTTTATTATTGACTTATAACTGCTTCCATGTTCCAAACCAAATACAAGAACCGAAATATAATTGCCATTTCTGATACTCATGGAAGGCATAAAGATTTAGGGGTTTTGCCTGACAGTGATGTGTTAATTCATTGTGGGGATGCTTGTTCAGATGGAGACTTAGGGCAACTGAAAGATTTTTTTGCTTGGTTTGTTTCGCAACCTGCAAAGCGGAAAATTTTTGTTGCCGGAAATCATGATCTCATTTTTGACTTGGACCCTGACAAAGCTATGACTTTAGTACCCAAACAGGTTATTTTTTTTGAAAACAAAATAAGTGTAATTGATGGGATTGTTTTTGCTTCATTTGCCGCTCGACCGTGGATGCATGAAGTGCCTATAAAAACAGCATCAAATATTGATTTTTTGCTTACTCATGGTCCGGCACTCAACGTGCTTGACAATGGATTAGGTTGTTCAAAATTGCGGAATTTTTTAAATGGTTTTCGTCCTAAATATCATTTGTTTGGTCATGTTCATTCAGAAGGTCAAAAGCAAATGATTGTTAAAGATGTGATATGCTACAATTGTTGCAATTTTATATGAAGTTCAATTTGAGACTCTTAATGATTTGATAACTTTTTTTGTTGATTATTCGATATTTGAAGAAAAATTACTCAATTTAAAAATTATCGAAATTAAACATTGTGGTTTTTTGTTCAAAAAAAAGTAAATGAAAACAAGATGAAGTTTTCTGCTGAATTTTATGGGTTCACATCAAGGTAACCTTAATTAGACATTTTTCTAACAATGGCTCAACAAAGAACGAATTTAAGAAATTATGTAAAATATACAATTAAAAAATCTTGTAATTGTTATTTATGCGTTCATTAATAATCGTTCAGATTTTGGTACGATTTTGAATTACAATAGAATTTGAGACCATGTAATTGATTGTGTTTTGCGGTTTAAGATTGATAATTTACTAATTTTGTGTGTAAGTTTTTAAGATATGAGATATAGAATTTTGATTTTTTTGGCGTTTTTGTTAACAATTCATGTGTTTGCCCAATCAAGTAAACAAATCAAAAAAATGGAAAGTGAAGCAGAAGCTGCATATAATGATGGTCATTATGAGTTGGCCGCTGAACTATATCATAAATTGGAGTCTTTAGATCCTAAGTCTGCTTTTTATAATTATCAATTGGCTACTTGTTATTTCAACACCATGTATGTCACCAAGTCGTTGGATTATTTTCAAAAAGCAAAAGAATTAGGCTATCACGCTAAATATCTGAATTATTATATAGGTCGTTCACACCATTTCAGGCATCATATGGATTCTGCGATTCATTACTATAAGCTATGTTTTGAAACAGCAGAAGAAAAAGAAGGAAAAAAGGTGCTTTACACAAAAGAAAATCTGGAAAAATTAATTAAACAAGCTGAGAGTGGCAAAAAAATGATTAAGGATTCTTTGGATGTAAAAATCGTCAATGTAGGAAAAGTGGTAAATAGCGACTTTGCAGACTATTCACCTGTGGTGACTGCTGACGAAACAGAATTAATCTTTACATCAAGAAGACCCGGCTCAACAGGCGGAATGAAAGACAAAGAAGGAAAGTATTTTGAAGATATCTACATCAGTGTTAGGAATTCAAAAGAAGATCCATGGGGTGCTCCACAAAAAATGCAAGCAGGAATAAACACTGATTTTCATGATGCAGCAGTTTCTGTTTCACCTGATGGCAGCGAACTGTATATTTATCGAGATGGACCTGAAAATAATGGGGACATTATGGTGAGCACCTTGAGCGGAAGAAATTGGTCGAATCCCAAACGTTTAAATGATTCAATTAACTCGCCATTTTGGGAACCTTCAGCATCCATTTCACCTGACAGGAAGTTTTTGATTTTTGCCAGTGACAGACCTGGCGGATATGGTGGAACTGATTTATACATTGCTGAGTGGATTGCCGGGGATTGGAGAAAAATAAGAAATATGGGTTCAGAAGTGAATACTATTGAAGATGAAGATGCACCGTATTTTCACCCTGACGGGAGAACTATATTTTTCAGTTCCAAAGGTCACAATGGAATGGGCGGTTTTGATATATTCAAAACTCATTTTGACCCAACAAACAAAAAGTGTTATCAAACTCAAAATGTGGGTTATCCAATCAGCACAGCCGACGATGACATTTTTTTTGCATGTGCCACAGATGGAAAGTCGGGCTACTTTGCTTCTTATCGTAGTGACTCAAGGGGAGATAAGGATATTTACAAATACACCGGTGATATTTTTCCTTCAACAGTTTATGTTTTAAATGGCTTTGTTTATGACTCTGACAATGGAAATAAACCTATGCTTGCAACCATCAGGGTGATGGACTTGGACAAAAAACAAGTAGTGAGGACTATAAAAACCAATTCTGCAACCGGAAAATTCGTGGTTTTGCTTGATTACGGAAAAAATTACGGTATCGACATTGATGCAGAAGGTAAATTGTTTTATTCTGAAAATATTTACGTTCCGGATTATTCAAAACTGAAAGAAGTCACCGCTTATTTTCATTCCAAAGATGTTTATTTGAAAAAACTTTTCAAAGGCAATAAATTAGTTTTAAGAAATGTGCTTTTTGATAAGAATCAGTCAGTGATTAAACCGGAATCTGCTTTAGAGTTGGATAAATTAGTTTCTTTAATGAAAGAAAATCCGGAAATGATTATTGAAGTTTCAGGTCACACAGATGAAGTAGGGTCAGATTTATACAACATGAAACTTTCTGACGATAGAGCCAATGCAGTCTCAAAATATTTGGTCAACAAAGGAATCTCTGAAGAAAGAATTGCAGCCATTGGTTATGGTGAGCAAAAGCCTTTTGTGCCAAATGACACTGAAGGAAACAGAAAACTTAACAGAAGAACAGAAGTGGAGATTGTTGAACTGAATTTGTCAAATTTTTTAAATGCAGATTTGATCAGCAAACACAAAAACAATCAATACACATCTTATTCGGATGAGAGTAATAAAAATGCCAGAACATTTTTGATGCCACA
>JBDNDT010000096.1:0-7934 GCA_046718985.1 Cytophagales bacterium | reverse complement strand
TGGTATTCTTAGAATTAAGTCCAAAACACAAAACATTTTCCAAATACTTTGCTTGAAGTAATTAAAGAATATAAAATCTGAAATTGCACAAACTTTTTTAGATTCAAAGTATTTGAATTATTCCAATCATTATTCATCAGTTATTGGTCGTTAACTATCAAATTTTTCCTAATTTCGCATCGTGAAAAATAAAGAAATCCCTACGTTTTACTGTTCCGAAATTGTTGGTGACCAAGCAAAACTGACAGAAGATGAGTCACTTCATGCCTGTAAAGTGTTAAGACTTAGTGTTGGAAACCGAATGAAATTGATTGATGGGAATGGTGGTTATTTTGAAGGAATGCTCGACTATGCCAGCTCAAAACAAGCAATTGTGAGAATTGACCACAAAGAATACTTTGAAAAAGACCCCAATAGGCATTTGCATATTGCCATTTCTCCGACAAAAAACTCAGACAGAATGGAGTGGATGGTTGAAAAAGCTGTTGAAATAGGAGTTGAAGAAATTAGTTTTTTTTATTCAAAACGCTGTGAGAGAAGCTCTATAAACCTTGATAGAATTGAAAGAATAGCAATTGCAGCTTTAAAACAAAGCAAAAAGTTTTTTTTTCCTAAACTTAATGAGTTTAATTCACTAGAATCAATGTTGAAGCATTTGGATGCCCAAAAACAAGATATTTTCATTGGTCACTTGATGAGTGATGAAAGGAACTATTTTGTTGAAGAGTTGAAAACAAACGTAAAAACCTGTGTTTTAATAGGTCCTGAGGGTGATTTCACCCACGATGAAATTGTTTTGGCATTGGAGCATAAGGCAAAGGCAATAAGTTTGGGTGAAAGTAGGTTAAGAACTGAGACAGCAGCCATTTTTGCTTGTGCCCAATTTGAAACTATTTTTCAATTGAAAAAAACGAATTCTTATGTTGGATAAACTATTGAATTTCGAAGATTACTTTTTGTCCTTAGGTATCTTCTTGACCTCATTATTTTTTGCGATTTTCGTAGAGTTTGTATTAATCTCAAAATTAAGAAAGAACATACTTCAGAAGAGACCAACAGGAGGAGATTACATTGTAAAGTCCTTAAAAGGCTTGTCGTTTTTTTTGTTTTTGTTGCTTGGACTATATGTAAGTTCTCACCTTTTGCCGGTTGATGAAAAAACACTTAAATGGATTAGCAGAGTTGATAATATTGTACTAACAGTTTTCATCACCATTGCAGCCACACGCTTGGCAACAGGAATCATCAGGAATTATCTGAGTGGTGGAGACACCGGAAAATACACGAACTCAGTTTTAGTGAATAGTGCCACAGTGGTTTGCTATTCCATAGGCATCATGATTATTTTGGAAGCCAATGGAATCAACATCACTCCTATACTAACTGCTTTAGGTGTGGGTGGTTTGGCAGTGGCTTTGGCCATGCAAGACACTTTAGCGAATTTGTTTGCAGGTCTGTTTATTGCCATGAACAACAAATTAAAGCAAGGTGATTTCATTAGACTAGACACAGGTGAAGAAGGTTTTATTGAAGACATTGGTTGGAGAACCACTTTGCTCAAAGAAATTACCAACACAAGAATTGTCGTCCCAAATACAAAACTGGCCACACTAAAAGTGAAAAATTTTACAGTTGAAGAGAATGAATTAACTATGATACTCAGTTTAGGAGTTTCTTATAACAGTGACCTGGAATTTGTTGAAAAAGTAACATTAGAAGTTGTTAATCAAGCAATGCAAGAATTAGAAGGATGCTCAACAACTAACCCACCTTTGATAAGATACAATGCTTTTGCTGATTTTAGTATCAATTTCAATATAATTTTTAGGGTTACGGAATACCGTTTTCAGTTTGCCATTAGGCATGAATTGGTGAAGAGAATCCACAAGAAATATAAAGAAATGGGAATTGAGATACCATTCCCAATCAGGACGATTATTAACAAAAATGAATAATTTCTTCTATTTGTTTTTGAATCTGTTTTATGTTCGATTTTTAGTTTAGTAAATAATCTATTGGATTTCTGTTTTAAAACAATTGAATTCAAACCATGACTAAGTCTAAAAAATCTTGATGATTTTACATTTTGGCTTAGGGTCTAATTCCAACAATGAATAAATGATTTTGACCCATAATTCAATATTTGTATTTTCATTCTAATTTCGAACTTTTAGTTTTGCATCTTAAATTCAATTCAATGAACACCCAAAAAATTTTAGTATTCTCGAATATAGTTTTGTTGCTTTTAGTAGGCTTTCTCTATGCAAAATCTTTTGTTTTAGATGGTAGGAAACCTCAATCAAACGGAGAAACCAAACAGCAAAATTCAGTTTCAAATCTTGATAATTACATTCCCCAAAATGGTAGCAGAGTGGTCTTTATCAATACCGACTCTTTGTTAGACAATCTTGAATTTTATCAAAAAGAAATTTTGAGATTGGAAGAGAAAAAGAAAAAAATGGAAAGCCAATTGCAGATGCAGGCTCAATCATTAGAAAAGGAAGTTATGGCTTATAGAGAAAAAGGTAAAATGGGCACCTTAACTGCTGATGAGATTGAACAAACCGAATATAGATTGGCGATGAAAAATGAAAATCTTATGCGTCAAAGAGATGAGCAATTGGGCAAACTCCTTGAAGAAGAAAAAAAGCTAAACGAAAAGTTGTATGATTCCATTCAGGAATATGTTGCAGAATTCAATGCCAATAATCAATATGATATGGTATTAGGATATTCAAAAGGGAGTGGTGTGCTTTATGGAAACAAAAACTTAGACATCACAGGGCTAATTTTAGATGGGATGAACCAAAAAATGAAAAAGCAATAAACATTCAACATGGAATTTTTGCCTGAAAAAATAGATCTTTATTGTGCTGAACACAGCAGTGATGAAGATTCTCTATTAAAGAAAATTTCCAGGGAAACCCACCTTGAAGTGTTGATGCCCAGAATGCTTTCAGGCAAGTTGCAAGGAAATTTCTTGACCATGATTTCTTCATTGATGAAACCTAAACGAATCTTAGAAATCGGTACTTATACGGGATATTCAGCCCTTTGCCTTGCCAAAGGGCTTGCTCCCGATGGAAAAATCATCACCATTGACATCAATTTAGAATTGGAAGATCGGGTAAGAAGTTATTTTTCAAGCTCAGTCTTTGCCAATCAGATTGAATTGTTAGTAGGAAATGCCACAGAAATCATTCCTACACTTAATGAAAAATTCGATTTGGTGTTCATTGATGCAGACAAAGTAAACTATTCAAAATATTATGAACTGATTTTTGACAAAGTGAATCAAAACGGGCTGATTTTGGCAGATAATGTGCTATGGAGCGGAAAAGTGGTGGAAGAAGTCAAAGAAAATGACAAAGAAACAAAAGCTATTATGGCATTTAACAAAATGGTTCAAGAAGATTCAAGGGTAGAAAATTTATTACTGCCTTTGAGAGATGGCATAATGATGGCGAGAAAACTATGAAAACAGCGATATTCTTTATTTGCACATTCACTCTGATTGGTTTTTCTCAAAATCGAACAATCAACGTTCCTGATAGGTTGATGGTTTGTGGAATGGAAGTTAAAATCAATTCAGGAGGAAAAAGAGCTTTAGAAGACATCGCAAAAGGAATCATTGGTAACGAAAAATATTTCAATAATAAACAAGAAAGAATCTATCTTCATTTGCCATTGGTTGAAAAATCATTAAAAAGTGAAGGTGTGCCATCAGATTTCAAGTTCTTGTGCATGATGGAGAGTTCGATGGTTGCTGATGCAGTTTCAACTTCAAATGCAGTTGGTTTTTGGCAATTCAAAAAAGAATCGGCACAGGAAGTAGGTTTGAGAGTTGACCAATGGGTTGATGAAAGAAAGAATTTGGTTTCTTCAACCATAGGTGCAGCACGTTATCTCAAAAAAAACAACCGAGTATTAGACAATTGGATTTTCACCACACTTTCTTATAATTTAGGTTTGGGAGGAGTTCAAAAGGTGATGGATAAAAACCAAATTGGGGCAAAGTCTTATCTTTTGAATGAAAACAGTCCCAGATACTTACAAAAATTTGTGGCTTACAAACTCATTTTTGAACAAAACCCACTCAAGACTCCTTTGCAAAAGAAACTTCAAGTGCACGATTATGGTACAGAACTCAATTTAGAAAACATTTGTCGAAAGCTAGATATTTCAAAAACAGAGTTGTTAGAATTCAATAAGTGGCTTAATGGAGAGCAAATACCTAATGACAAAAAATATCCATTGATTGTTTTGGGCAAAGATTCACTAAGTGATTTTTCAGAAAAAGAAAATGATGAGGTGCTAACAGATAAAGACGCCAAGGAATCAAAACAAGAGCAAACAACAGTTTTCAAAAAAATATGGCATGTTTTTTCTTCTGATGATGAAAGCCATGAAGTTCCTGTGACAGTTCAAATCAATGGTCTAAAAGCCATTCAGGCCAGAAAAGGAGATAACTCACATAAATTGGCCATGCAAGGCGGAATTAGATATAAAAAATTCTTAAAATACAACGAGTTGCGTTCTTTCGATGAATTGATGCCTGAAAAGTTTTATTTCTGGAACCTAAAAAGGACGAAGCCAACGTGCTTTATCATGTGGTGAAATCAAATGAAACCATTTGGATGATTGCCCAACAATATGGAATGGAGACCGACGCAATCATTAGAAAAAACAGAATGAAAGAAGGAGAAGCCTTGGTACAGGGTCGAAAGCTATATTTGAAAGATTACCGACCTATTGATGAACCCATATTGATAGAATTAGAAGTCGAAGACATTCCAGAAAATAAAGCAAATTCAAATAATCAAAATGAAGATAAAAATGAGATTATAAAGGAAAATATAACAAATTCTAATCAACAATCAGGTGAACGCAACTTGAATGAAGAGAAAAAAAACGAGTCAGAACCTACAACACCAGAACAAAACATTAAAGAGCAAAACATAAAACCATTAAATCACATCGTAATTGCAGGTGAAAGCTTATATAAAATTTCGAAAACTTATGGTTTAAGCATTGATAGTTTAGTAGTTTGGAACTCGTTGAATGGATTTTCAATTTCACCGGGAATGAATTTAAAACTTGCAAACCCATCATCAAACGTTGAATCTAAAATCAATAAACAAAAAACTTATGTTGTTAAACAGGGCGACAGTTTGTTCAAAATAGCTAAAGAACATAATTTGCAGGTGAATGAGTTGATGAGAATAAACAACAAAACAAGTCCCGAATTGAAAGTAGGTGAAGAATTGGTGGTAACGATACCATAGATATCTCTGTAAAAGAGAAAAATTTGGACTTGTAGAATAATAGTTGGAAAGCTTTTAAAATATTTAAAAATACCTCACATGGCAATAGAGTGGCAAACCGTTAAAGAATATCAAGACATCACCTATAAAAAACACAATGGTGTTGCTAGAATAGCATTCAACCGACCAAATGTGCGCAACGCATTCAGACCCAAAACCACCAGTGAGCTTTATGATGCTTTTTATGATGCCTATGAAGATGCTTCAATAGGTGTAGTTTTGCTCACAGGTGAAGGACCTTCAAGCAAAGATGGTGTATATTCATTTTGTAGCGGAGGTGATCAAAAAGCCAGAGGAGAGAAAGGCTATGTAGGAGAAGATGGAAGACATCGTTTAAATATTCTAGAAGTTCAGCGATTGATACGTTTTATGCCCAAGGTCGTGATTGCTGTTGTTCCCGGTTGGGCAGTTGGTGGAGGTCATAGTCTGCATGTAGTCTGCGACCTCACCTTGGCCAGCAAGGAACATGCTATTTTCAAGCAAACAGATGCAGATGTCACCAGCTTCGATGGAGGCTATGGTTCGGCATATTTAGCAAAGCTCGTCGGGCAAAAGAAAGCAAGAGAAATTTTCTTTTTAGGAAGAAACTACACTGCTCAAGAAGCCTTTGAAATGGGGATGGTAAATGCTGTAATTCCTCATGAGGAATTAGAATCAACAGCTTATGAATGGGCGCAAGAAATTTTGGCAAAATCACCCACAGCAATCAAGATGTTGAAATTCGCCATGAATTTAACTGATGATGGAATGGTTGGTCAACAAATTTTTGCCGGTGAAGCCACCCGTTTAGCTTACGGAACTGAGGAAGCCAAAGAAGGTAGAAATGCTTTTTTAGAGAAACGCAAACCAAATTTTAAAGACATTGGATACGGTCCTTGTTGATTTTAAGCGATTTTATTTAAACCACTCAGCATACATTTTGTAATTATTAGAAATTCGATTCATCAAACCGTTGATATGTTCTTGGTCTAATGCTTTAAGTTTTTTAGCAGGTACTCCCGCATAAATATACCCTGATTCTAGAACTGAATTTTCAAGAACAACAGCACCGGCAGCAATAATAACATTGTTTTCCACAACAGCATTGTCCATAACAATTGCTCCCATACCCACCAAAACATGGTCTTTTAATGTGCATCCATGCACTATTGCATTGTGTCCTATTGACACAAAATCTCCAATTGTTGTAGGTGATTTTTCATAAGTTCCATGAATAGTTGCATTGTCTTGGACGTTGACCTGATTTCCTAATTTGATGTAGTTAACATCGCCTCTCAACACAGCATTGAACCAAAATGAACAATCATCACCACAAATGACTTCCCCAACAATGGTGGCATTTGGAGCGATGAAAATATTCTTTCCAAAAACAGGCTCTTTTCCCCTAACCGATAAAATAATTGGCACTAAAAAATAATTGTTTAAGAATTTAAAATCTTCTCAATGATTTCCTGATTCAAAGGTTTGTTGATATACTTCGAAACATATTTGTTTTTTCTCGATTTTGCCAAGTCTTGAGGATTAATTGAAGAGGTCAACATCATGATTTTACAATGTTTTTTCGTTCTTTCTGAAAGACTTTCAAACTCCTCTAAGAACTGAAACCCATCCATCACCGGCATGTCGATATCTAAAAGAATCAAATCAGGGGCAAACTTTTCAATGTCATCACCAACGACTTTTTCGATATTTTTCAAAAACTCAATTGCACTCTTTGCACCGGTGTGTGTCAATATGTTGTGACAAATGTCAGAGGCTTCAATCATCTTCATGTTGATGAGATTGTCAATTTCATTGTCATCTACCAACATGATGGTATTAAATCGAGTTTCTACAATAGCCATAATATTCAGTTATAACATTACAAAAATAAGTATAAAAACTTAAATTTTCAAATTTTAAACTCAATTCCTTGTGCTAATGGCATGTTAATTCCATAATTTATGGTATTGGTTTGCCTTCTCATATAAGCTTTCCAAGAATCTGAACCTGACTCTCTCCCTCCTCCTGTTTCTTTTTCTCCTCCAAAAGCACCTCCAATTTCAGCTCCTGACGTGCCAATATTCACATTTGCAATGCCACAATCAGAACCATATTGAGAAAGAAAAACCTCAACTTCTCTGAGATGATCACTGAAAATTGCAGATGACAAACCTTGCGGAACTTCATTATTTAATCTGATTGCATTCTCAATTTCTCCCTCATATTTGAGAAGATACAAAATCGGTGCAAAAGTTTCATGTTGAACCACGTCAGTCTGCCTTGGCATTTCAATGATGGTTGGTTTTACGTAATTTCGTCCGATATGTTCATTTTTTTCGTTCCCAAAAATAACTTTTCCTCCTTCATCAACAGCTTTTTTAATTGAGTTGAAATAATTCAACACCGCATATTCATCAATCAGTGGGCCTACATGGTTTTTATCATCGAAAGGATCACCAACTTTTATGCTTTCATAAGCTTTTAAAAGTCTATTTTTAACTTCTTCATACTTTGAATCATGGATGATTAGCCTTCTTGTGGTTGAGCATCTTTGACCTGCTGTGCCTATTGCACCAAAAACAATTGCAGGAATAGCCAATTCTAAATTTGCATGAGAAGTAACTATAA
>JBDNDT010000095.1:0-7958 GCA_046718985.1 Cytophagales bacterium | reverse complement strand
TGATTTCATTTTTCAACCCATCAATAGTTTCTTCACCATCCAGGATGTCATTCTTTTGAGCCAACAACTCATTGATTCTTTTTTGAGAAGCTTCTGCTCTTTGAATGATGGAGGTCACCCAACCCACTGCTGTCACCGGCCACGTTAAGCGGGTGATATACATCACGAATTCAGCGATATTACCTACGGTGATTTTTCCTTCCATCACCTGAAATCCTCCCACCAAAAGCACCAAGACGATGCTCATGCCAATCAAACCAATCATCAATGGGTGAAAAAAAGAGTTGGTTCTGGTGAGTGATAATGCCTTTAATCTGTAATTTTCACTTTTAGAGTTGATTTCAAAAGCTTGTCTGCTTTGATTAGCAAAGGCTTTTAACACCCTGATTCCTGAGAACCCTTCTTGCACATGAACAGAAACTTCTGAAAGAGATTCTTGCAGTTCGGTTGATTTTCTTTCGATTTTTTTGCTGATATAGTAAATCGAAATGGAAAGAAAAGGAAGTGGAATTAAGGCATAAAAAGTAAGTTCATGATTCACACTCAACATAAAAACAATGGTCATAATGGTGGTGATGATTAAGTTGATGCCATACATCACAGCAGGTCCGAAATACATCCTCACTTTTCCTACATCTTCTGATATTTTCGCCATCAAGTCCCCGGTGTTATTCTTCCTGTAAAAAGAAGCGGGTAATTGTTGAAAATGCTGATAGATTTCGTCTTTCATGTCATATTCAACCAACCTTGACATCACAATGATGGTTTGTCTTGTCAAAAAAAGAAAAAAGCCTGAAACCAATGCCAAACCTAAAATAACAAGACCAAACATCATCAAGTCGGTCATAATATATTGATTGACCAAAGTTTGGTTTAATGTGCCGCCATCTATGTTTTTCAGTTGCGCCTCTACTTTATCAAATGCTTCCCTCACAATGATGGGTTGCATGGTGGCGAAAATGTTGGAAAGTGTCACAAACAAAATGCCCAAGCCAAGCCTGAATCTGTATTTGTGAAAGTATTTATTGACTGCTCGAAGAGAATTCAAAATGATAGATTTGATTGCAAATATAATTATTAACAAGCTCTTGAACACTAATGTTCAATATGAATTAAATTTTGATGTTTAAACATCAAATCTGTTTTTAAAATACCTTTGATTTTTGAGAGAAAGCAAAGACCATTCTTGAGTGCTTTAACAAACAAAAACCTTGTAGTCTTGAACATGGTTAATTTGACATGATTGAAAAAGAAAGCATTCAAGTCGTTTGGCTGAAAAAAGACCTAAGATTGCATGACCATGCAGCCTTTCATTATGCCTGCCAACAAAGTCTTAAAACGCTTATTATTTATCTGTTCGAACCCAACATCATCAACAACCCTGATTATGATCAAAGACATTATCAGTTCATTGTTGAGTCAATTCATGACATGAACAGTCAACTTGAAAAACACCAACATCAAGTAAATGTCTTAAATTTTGATGCTTTGGACGCTTTCAAAATGATTCAAGAAAAATTTCAAATCAAACTGCTTATTTCTCATGTTGAAACCGGGAATTTTGTGAGTTTCAAAAGAGATTTGCTCATAAAAGATTGGTGTGCACAACAACAAGTTCCTTGGATTGAACTGAAACAACATCCTGTTTTCAGAGTATTGAAAGAAAGGTCAAATTACAATTTTCGCAAAAATCAGTTTTATGGAGAAAGCCAAAAAGAAGCTGATTTTTCTTTGTTAAAGACCGTTAACTTGGGTTCTGAAAATCAATTTGTTTCAAAATCCGGAAATCAACACCAAAGACAAAAAGGTGGTGAAACTGAGGGACTAAAAATCTTAGAAACTTTCATCGAAACAAGGCATAAAGGTTACATCAAGCAGATTTCAAAACCTTCTGAATCTTCCATTCACTGTTCTCGATTATCGCCTTATCTCACTTTTGGTTGTTTATCAGAAAAATATGTTATGAACCGATGTGAACAAATCCTCAACACAGGGATGGTGAACAAAAGAGATTTTGAAGGCTTTCTCACCCGATTGAAATGGCGTAGTCATTTTGTTCAAAAACTGGAAAGTGCGTTTATATATGAGTTTCAAAACATCAATCCTGCATTTGACAAACTGGATCGCAAAGAAAACAAAGAATGGCTGGAAAGGTGGCAAAGCGGCAACACAGGATATCCATTGGTTGATGCCTGCATGAGAAGTCTCAACCAAACAGGATGGATCAACTTCAGAATGCGAGCTATGTTGGTTTCTTTATTGTGTCACACACTTTGGCAACCATGGCAAAAAGGAGCACATCATTTGGCAAGAATGTTTTTAGATTATGAACCCGGCATTCACTATCCACAAATTCAAATGCAAGCATCCACCACGGGCGTGCATACGTTGAGAATTTATAATCCTGTGAAGCAATCTTATGATCAAGACCCTGATTCTGAATTCATCAGTCAATGGATTCCCGAACTTGAAGGCATACCCAAAAAATTGAAACATGAACCTTGGAAACTGAACCCTCTGGAAATCAGTTTGTATCAGTTAAGCAACCATAAATATCCACAACCAATGGTTGATTTCGAAAAACAAGCAAGACATGCAAAACAGAAAATTTCAGAAATTCTAAAATCTGAAGATTGTCAATTGCATGCCAAAGAGATTTTAGTGAAGTTAAGCAACCCTAAAATGGAAGAAAATGAATGAAAAAAGAAAGCTTTAAAGGTAATAAGTCATTTTTGCCAAGCAAAAAATGTCCAACCTGTGGAAAAGATTTCACATGGAGAAAGAAATGGGAGAAAAACTGGGAGAATGTAATTTATTGCAGTGAAAAATGTCGAAGAGGAAAAACATAAGTTCATCCACATTCGACTTTTTGGGACTTATCGTTTTTGTTGGTATTTACACCAACAAAAACGAAACCTTTAACTCCTAGCTCATATCTCAACACTCATATCTCACCTCTCACCTCACCACTGTCACCTTTCCTTGGTTTTTGTATTTGGTCAAATCCCTTGGGTCTGTTGATTCATAGGTAACAATATATGGATAAGTACCAACAGGCATAATCTCTCCTTTGTAAGTACCATCCCAAGCTACACTTGGACTTGTTGACTTGAATATAACCTCACCCCATCTGTTAAAAATATACATTTCAAAGTTTTTGAAAAACTTCTCAACTCCAAAAACTTCAAGTTTATCATTGACACCATCTTTGTTTGGTGTCAAAGCTGTTGGAATATGTATTTTAGGAACACAGAAATCCCTTAGCCTGATAGAATCAATTGATGAACAATTGAATTCATTGGTGAGTCTCACAGTATAGAATTTACTATTTCCTCTTTCAAAACCTGTTGAATCAACCACATAAGTTCTCAGAGTATCAAAATTATTCAATACAGGATTTGTTGGCGTCAACCATTTATACCTCAGATTTGGAAGGCCGTTCGGGTTGGCATCCAAAGTTGCTGTGATATTGGTTAAGCTACAGAATTCTTGTTGTCTTCCGGCAAATGGTCCGGTTGGTAACACATTGAATACTACATCAGCGGTGTCAAGGGCAACACATCTATCCAAGGCATAACGAACAATGAATCGTCCTGCACCCAACCCTGTTTCAGTAACAGTGATGATTGCTGATGTGTCACTAATTAAATTGCCATCTTTCGTCCAAGATCTTACAGCACCTGACAGAATAGGATTTGGACTTGCATTCAGCACTACACTTTCACCTTTGCAACCCGGACTGTTTAAGTCCAATGCTGTAACTGGTCTTGTTTTAGCTAACATAAATACTGAATCTTTTGAAAAACAACCATCTGCATCAGTTACACGCACGTTGAAGATGGTTGTATCTTCTGTCACTATATTGCTCACTGTTGTTGAATTTCCACCAATAGAAACCCCATCAATTGTCCAAGCATAAGTAACAGGATTTTGCAATAGGTTTCTAACCTCAGCAACTGCCAAATCCTCTTTGCAATAAATGTGATCCAAGGTCACTAAAATTGGAGGTTGAATGATTCTGGTTTGTGCATTGTGAACATTACACTTACCTAAAGAATAATTGATGGAATAATTTCCGGGTTGGAATACCCTGAGCACTGTGTCATTTGCTCCTTGCAACAAGATTCCATCTCTGAACCACTGAAAAGTAGCTTCTGTGACAGCACTCGGTGCTGATGCACTAATTTTCATGCTTGGCACCAAACAGAATTTATCATCAATGGATAAGTTCGGATTCACAACTGAACGAACATTTACTGTGTCGAAAGCACTACAACCTTTGTTGTCATCAACCCTCAATTCATAAGTTTGAACAGGAGCATTAATCGGCCCTACGGACACCTTATTTAGGTTGCCTGCTGTGAAAGCTCCGCCTATTTGTCTCCAAGAATACACATAATTCAAACCCGGATTTGCAAATAAAGTATCATTGCTTCCTTGGCATACAAACCTGTCACTTCCCGCATTGGCTTCCGGCAGTGGTGCTACCAGCAAAGTCAATTCAGCAGAATCGGGCAAACAATTGCCATTGTTAGTAGAAACCAAATATACAGTTATATCACCTTGAACTTTGTCTGCGTCAGACGGGAAATATCTTGAATTCAATGAAGCAGGGTTTGGTGCAAACACACCGTTTGCACTTGTTTTCCACACCCCTTGGCTTGCTCCTTGCGTTACAGTTCCTGACAATTCCACACCATCAATGTAAACACATGGGAATGCAGAACTTGCTGTCACCCTAGGTGCAGGGGTAAAGTTCACCCTTATGGTATCAGAAACTGGAAGACATTTTCCATCTGTGTTGTCTGATGTTCTGATGATTAATCTAACACTTGGCTGATCCAAATCTTCCGCACTTGGGATATATTGAGTGGCATTTGAAGTGGGGTCTTCAACAAAAGTGCCTGAGCCTGTTGAACTCCACAAGCCTTGACTTGCCCCTCCACTGATGGACGGTGCCAAGAAAACAGCAGCATTGTTCACGCAAAGTGTTCTGTCAGGACCTGCCTCAAGCACAGGCGCAGGCCCAAAGGTCATCAAGAACTGACTTGATTTATCTTCACACTTGCTATTGTTGGTTGAAGAGAAAGTCAGCAAAACTGCGCCATTTTCTAAATCTGTATTGTCAGGAATAAAAACAGTGTTGATGTTGTTAGAAACTGTTGCTCCAGGAGGCGAGAAAATCCCTAAACCTGATGAACTTTTCCATGTGTAAACAGCTCCCGGTTTGGCATTTTCAACTCTTCCGTTCAATCTCACCACAGGATTGTTTTTACAAACCAACATATCTGTTCCTGCTCTCAACTTGGTTTCTTTCTCTATCAAGATGGTTTTATTCGTAAAATATTCACCCACACAATTTCCGTTTTCTTCTGAGGTCAAGGTCACACCTAACAAACCATTCACTTTGTCTTCGTCAGAAGGAACATAAACCACTGTGGCTGCAAATGGATTAGGCACAAAAGTTCCGGTTCCATTGGTTGACCATCTGTTGCTTCTGCCAACTGTGACTGTTCCGGCGAAAGTAATACTCGAAACATCAGCACAAACAGTGTCAGGCACTGAGTTGTTAATGCTCACTGTCGGAACATCAGTGAATCTAATATCCATAGTGTCAATAGAAGGCCCGCAAACTCCATTTAAAATAGTGGTTAAAGCAATTTTGATAGCACCTTGGTTTTTATCTTCGATTGTCGGTTGATATCTGGCAGAAAGCGATGTGTCGGTGAGCAAGAAAGTTCCTGGATTAGGGCTGTTCAAAACACTCCATTGACCACCACCTGCAACCAAAATAGTTCCATTTAAGAACACTTCTGTCCTATCTTTACAAATATCTTGGTCTAATCCGGCGTTCACAATTGAAACCGGAACAGGTGCCAGACTCAGTAACATGAAATCATTAACATTATCGCACTCTGAAACATCTTTTGAAGAAATCTTTAAAGCTACCGCTCCATTATCTCGGTCCGCTTGTGAAGGGATATAAACAGCATTCAACACCGTTGAATCAACAAATGTGCCGGTACCGAGGGTGCTCCAAACCACATTGTTGGTGAAAGCATTTTTAGAAGGTACAAATTGAAAAGTTTCGATGTTAGCACAAACCAAGGTATCATTTCCTGCAAACACTCCTCTAGGTTCAATGAACGAAACTTCTAAAGAGTCGGAAACTTCAGGACAAAGACCATTGTTTGTGGTTGTAATTTTCAGCACTACTGAATTATTCTCTTTGTCTGTTGAAGAAGGAAAATAACGGCTGGTTAAAGAAACACTATCAGGAGTGAAACGTCCATCTCCTTTGCTTGTCCAAACCACACCACCTGCATTTTGGAAAGTTCCTGAGACTTCAATAAAATCTACTGATTTACAAACCACCAAATCAGTTCCTGCATTCACAGTGTTTAATGGTTTCAAAGTGAACGTTACTGTGTCAGTCACATGATTGCAAGAACCTACATTTCCGGTTGAAGTTGCCAAGAATCTGACTAATCCATTATCGCGATCGGATTGTTGAACATTATAAATTGAAGTTAATGAGTTCGGATTTTGAGGCAAATTTCCTGATGTTAAGTTAGTCCAATTCACACCGCTTGCCACTTCAACTGAAGCTTCCAAATTCAGGGTGTTGATATTTTCACAGAAGTCTTTGTTTACACCTGCAAAAATCTCCGGTGCTTTGTCAAACGAAATCACCACCACATCGCTGATTGGTCTGCAATTTGCATCTTGAATAGTTTGCAAAGTCAATGTTACAGAACCTGACACCTTGTCTGCATCAGAAGGTGTATATTGTGTTGTAGCATTATTTTCTGATGAAAAAGTGCCACTTCCATTGGTGAGCCACCTCACACCCGCACCTAACGTTACCGACCCGTTAATTGTGATTGGCGAATTAATGTTATCACAAACATTGAAATCAGATGGTACGGTTGGCACAGGTCCTTGAATGACAGAAACTTCCACATCATCAGTCAAAGTGGCACAAGTACTGATTGGTGTCAGCCTAAATCTATAAGTTCCAACATTGCTGTTGCTTGGAACAAAAGTGGCATTCAAAGTGCTGTCATTGGGTTCGAATGTTCCACTTCCTTGAAGTATAGTCCATCTTCCTCGAGTGCCTGATCCATTAAGTCTGAATGGTAAATTGGTATTACAAACGGTGAAATCATTACCAGCAAAGATTTGAGGTCCGGGTGAGAAACTGACTTGAACACTGTCAATTGCTTCATTACAAGCACCGTTTCCGGTTGAACTCAGGATAAAGGTGATTGCATTTGCAGTTGAAACGGGTACGAATTTAGCTTCACCAACATTGTCATCAACGAAAACTCCACCTGACAATGCTCTCCAATAAACCCCACTTGCATTGGTTACAGAACCTGAGAGCCTGATAGTGTCTATGTCCGTACATAGTTCAAAATCAGGACCGGCATTCACTTCCGGTGCTTTAGTGATGGTCAAAATCCTATTGGCACTCACAGAACGACAAGTGGTATTGCCAGGGTCGGTAACTAAAGTAAGTGTTACTTGACCTGCTTTGATATCCTCCTCTGAAGGCAAATAAGTTGCACTTAATGTACCATTATTGGCTACAACACCTTTACCTGAAGTCGTCCAAAAGGCTTCGGGCGCACCTGTGAAAGAGCCTATTCCTAAACCTACACCGTCATTGTCTTCACACATAATGAGAGGGTCACCAACAGAAGTGATTCTTGGAATCGGATTGATGGTGACAGAAACCGTATCTTCAACCGCATTGCATATTCCATTTCCTGTGGTTCTTGCTCTCAAAATCACCTTTCCTCCATTGTTCTTTAATGTAGTAGAAGGAATAAAAGTAGGGTTGAGAATATTTGCATTTGCACTAAATGAGCCAGTTCCTCCTGAAACAACAGACCAATTTACTCCAGTTGCCACATTCACTGTTGCTTGCAATGAAGCCCCATTGATGTCACCAC
>JBDNDT010000094.1:0-7975 GCA_046718985.1 Cytophagales bacterium | reverse complement strand
TCAAGTCACCCAGCATCTCCAGGGTCGCCTCGCTGGAAATCGACAGTCGCCGCCAGATTTTGTCTAAGAAACGATATAGAAATGAAAAGAGAAAATATAAATTATTTATTCTTGTGTTTCTTCACGGTTTTCTTGTCTTTTTCATCTTTCGCACAAGATGAAGAAGCTGTGAAACTTGCTGATGAAATGTATAACTATGGTGACAGGAAAGATGCGTTAGAAGTTTATTTACAGGCTTTGCATATCAACAAAGATAATCTAAGAGCGAATCTTATGGCGGGTATCTGTAATCTGTTGAATATCTATTGCATGCTTATGATTTAGATCCACATGTGACCCACGACATTTTGTTGCTTATCGGCAAAGGCTATCATTTAGGCAACCATTTTGAAGATGCAGCCATCTATTATGAAAAATACAAACAATCTGTTCTGAAGGGTGAGACAAAAGACCCTAAGAATTCTAAAGAAAAAGTTTTAGCGAAAATCGAACAGAAATTAATAGAATGCAAGGTAGGTCGTGAGATTTATGAACATCCCGTGAATTTTGAACTTAATAATATCAGCAACACCATTAATACTGAGTATCCTGAATATGCTCCCGTAATTACACCTGATGAAAAAATTATTTATTTCACTTCGAGAAGGCCGGGAAGCACAGGAAACAAAAAGGACAGAGACAATGAGTTCTTTGAAGATATTTATTATTCTGAGAACATAGATGGTGTTTGGACTAAAGCTAAAAACATCGGTGCTCCAATCAACACTGAGTTTCATGATGGTTGTATTGGTATTTCTGCTGATGGAAACGAGTTGTTTATTTTCAGAGATATCAATGGTGGAGATATTTATTCCAGTATCAAAAACGAAAAAGGTGAGTGGTCTGTCCCTCAATCACTTGGATCAAACATAAACTCAAAATACTACGAACCATCAGTTTGCATGAGCAAAGACAGAAAAATGCTGTTTTTCTCAAGCAACAGACCCGGTGGTGTGGGAGGTTTGGATATTTATATGAGTTTGGCTGATGAAAAAGGAAAATGGGGTAAACCCAAAATCTTAGGTAATGAAATCAACACTCCTTTCAATGAGGAAAGCCCTTATTTTGATGACGAAACCAAAACTTTGTATTTCAGTTCATCAGGTCACAAAGGAATGGGTGGTTATGATATCTACAAAACCACTTATGACTCTGCTTCTTTAAAGTGGAATGAACCTATCAATTTAGGGTATCCTATCAATACAACAGATGATGACATATATTATAGTGTGTCTTCCGGAGGTTTAAGAGGTTATTATGCTTCAATCAGAGATTATGGTGTAGGTGAAAAAGATATTTATGTGGTTGATATTCCAAAAGAACAAAAGAAAACCATGATGTTGGCTAAAAATTCTTCAAAAGTGTTGGATGAAACAGTTGAAGAAAGTGTGCAAACACCAACCTCAAGGTTGTTGGTTTCATCAAACAAATCTAAAACTGTTGAAGAAGTGGTGAATGAAAACAGCAAAAACACCACCATCAATAATTCAAACAATACTAACAATAACGCAGTGAATATCAAAAACCCAAATGTTGTAAAAACCTCAACTGAATCAACAGCTCCCAAAACAGCTAAAGTTTCAGGAATGGTTTTAGACAGCAAAAAAGGAACTCCTGTTCAGGCGAATGTTCAATTGGTTGACAGCAAAGGAAAGGTAATCAAATCAGTGAATTCATCAGGTGGTTATTTCTCGATAGAAGTTCCTTTACCCAATGCAAACTCTAATTATTCAGTTTCTGTGACGGCAAACGGATATATGTACAAAAGCCGTTCCATTCAAATGTCACCAAACAAATCAGATTATCAGGCCGATATTTCAGTGAATGCTTTGGAAATTGGATTTAAGACAGTGTTGAGAAATATTTATTTTGGATTCAATTCTGCTGACATCAAGCCCGAATCAATCAGCGAACTACAAAAACTTGAAAAATTGTTAAGAGACAATCCAAACATTAAAGTGAAGATTTCCGGTCACACTGACAATGTCGGAAAAGCAGAAACTAACAAAATTTTATCTCAAAAAAGAGTAGATGCCGTTGTTAACTATTTGGCTAACAAAGGTATTGACAGAAACAGAATGATCGGTGTGGGTTATGGTTTAGAAAAACCACTTGCATCAAATGATGATGAAATTGAAGGACGTGAATTGAATAGAAGAACAGAGTTTGAAGTAATAGAAAAATAAGCTTATTTAATCCAAATAAAAAAAGCCCCTTTTAGAATGTATATCGTAGGGGCTTTTTTTAGGTTTTAATCCGGCTTTCCTTTAAGCCTATAAACACATGGCAATCAATTAGTATTAATAAAAATCAACCTCGAAAAGAGCTAAAAAGCGTCAAATTCGGTTTTTTTTGTTTAAATTTAGTCAGAAAACAAAATTAAACATAGTCAGTATTTTCTAAGGGAAGTCTATTTTTAGGAAGATTTCACAACCATGAAACAGTCGCTAAAAACAAAATACTAACAGCAAATGTGCTTAATGAAATCTGTTTTAACGCATTATTATAAGCCTTCGATGTTTTTTGTTTCCATAATACACGAAAAGATATCAACATCGGGAGTGCAGAAACAACAATCAAAGGCAAAGATTCAATCAGTCCTTTGGTTTGAATTCCGGTAATTGTGATTAATATAAATGCTGAAAATGTTAAAATGATTTGGTAGATTCTTGCACCTTCGAATTTTAATTTCACTGCTAACGTTATTTTACCGCATGCTTCATCATTTTCAATGTCTCTGATATTGTTCATATTTAACACTGAAACAGCTAAAAAACCTAATGCATTTGCCATTAAAAGTGCATAAGCCGAAACGCTTTTGGTATGTAAGAAATAAACTCCAAGTACTCCTACAATTCCAAAAAAAAGCCAAACGAAAAAATCACCCCATGCTTTGTATCCATATGGATTTTTGCCCGCTGTGTATCTTATTGCCGCCCAAATGGATAAAATACCCAATGACAAAAAAAACAAAAAACCTAATAGCTGTTCTTTAAAAGTGATTGCTAGCAAGCTGATTCCAGAAACAAGAGAAAGAAAAACAGTGACTATTATTGCGGTTTTCATCTCTTTCAAGGAAATGATTCCTGATTGAACTGCTCTATGCGGACCTAATCTTTTCTCATTGTCTGTGCCTTTCATACCGTCTCCGTAATCATTAGCGAAGTTTGATAAGACTTGCAGAAAAACGGTGGTCAAAACTGAAAAAATAAATATGGTTAAATCGGCTTTATAATTGAGTATAGCAAGTGCTGTTCCTGTGATAATGGTTGCCAAAGACAAGGGCAATGTTCTTAACCTCATTGCCCCAATCAAGGCTTTTAATTTAATTTTGAATGGCATTTGTAATTTCCGGGTCTAAGGGCTTCACAGAAGATGAGTAAAATTTCAGCAACTCTCCATTTTCGCTCACTAAATATTTGCAAAAATTCCAAGAAGGTGTTTTGTCATTCCAACCATTCATTTCTTTAGTTGACAGCCATTTGAAAAGGGGGTGTATGTCAGAGCCTTTTACTGATACTTTATTAAACATTTGAAAAGTGACCCCATAATTTTTCTTGCAAAAACCTTGGATTTGTTCATTGCTTCCGGGCTCTTGTCCACCGAAATTGTTTGCCGGGAATCCTAAAACGGCGACTTTATCACCAAATTTCTCATGCAACTTCTGCAAATCGTCATATTGATAAGTGAAACCACATTGAGATGCAGTGTTAACTATCAGTATTTTTTTTCCTTTCAATGTTGATAAATCGAAATCTTTTCCATCAATTGTTTTCAAAGGGATTTCATAAATTGAACTTTTTGACTCATTTTCTGCATCCATTGGTTTTGATTTGACAGGACCTGTACATCTTTGAAAAAGCATCGAAAAAAGACTTGCTATCATAATAAGATTTTTCATGTTATTTTTTTATTTTAAACACAAAATCAGATGATTATGTTTTCAAAAAGACCTGTACGATTTGTACAAAATACTAAAAAAAAGTTTTAGAAAAATAATATATCCTGCTTTTAAAAAGTGCCCACAGGGAGATTCGAACTCCCATGCCCTTACGAGCGCCACCCCCTCAAGATGGTATGTCTACCAATTTCACCATGTGGGCAATTGGAAAATGGATTGCAAATTTAGGGATATTTTCGGTTGATTTATTATTCTATAACAAATTTTTTGGTTAAGACCTGACCTGAACCAGAAAGCTTAACCAAGAACATTCCCTTGTTTAAATCTCCTAAGAATATTGAGTTTAGGTTGGAAACTTTTTTTTTCAACCAAGTCTTTCCTAGAATATCATAAACCTCAAGGTCTGTGACTTTAAAATCAGTTATCCAGTTGAGCGAGTTGTTTTTTAGATAGACTACATTTTTCCTATACTGATTGTCTATCAATGAATTAACACTTGTCACAGAGATATTATCTATGAAAAGATTATTTTCGTGGTCACTCACATTTCTGAAAATCAGTTGAATGTTTTTGCCCTGCAATTCAGACAAATTTATTCTTTTTGTTTTCCAATCTGATAAACTTGGGAAATAAGGATCTTCTAAATAATAAGGTTCTCCTGTTGTGAGGTCTAGTGCATCCCAACGTCCTAGTTCGATTTTGTCACCCGAACAATCTTCTTGATATAGCATCACTAAAGTGTCTGAGTATAAGGTTGACTCAGTCAATGGTGTGTATAAGCGATAAGCATAATTGAAAGTGAGCAACCCGCTTGCCCCAATTGTGAATGTAGGTGAAATTAAATCATCTTTCAAACCGTTACCTCCTTCATAGTCAAAATTGTTGACATACATTGCGTGACTGCCATTAGGGCTTATGGTGATAATTCGTTCCCAAGTGAAACCATTGTCAGGGTTAATTATCGTCCATTTTTGTAGATCATTTTCAAACTCAAACCCTTCATCAAATGGTAATTGAGTAGAGTAGGGGATGTTTAAAGATAAAAGTGCTTGGTTATCATTATTCTTGTCGTCAGTTCTTCCATTCACTTTGTTGATGATGGCTGAAAATTCAATTTGGCCTTTTTTGTTTATCAATATTTCAGTTAACTCTACTGTTATTTTTTCTCCGCTTTGAATGGAAATGGAGAAGTTTTGAGTTTCTAACAATTCATTATCTTCAAAGAATGACAATTCAAATGATTCAATGTTGTCTATTCCATTATTTGTTAGCTCTAAAAGAAAGTTTTTTAACGGATTACAATTGTTTTCTTTGACTTTCAAACCGGTTAAACTCAAATTCAATTGTGGTATCAACGGGGGCAAACATGCATCAGATGTTTTCAAACTTTGTCTTGTATTGTTTAAAAAACTTATCATTCTGTTTTTTTGACCATGAGTGAACAACTGCATGCAATTGTCATTTACATAGTCCATAAAGTTCATGGTCATATCAATTCTATCTGTCGGGGTTTCAGTACAGGTGTTTTTTGATGTTGTTGGGCAACCAAAAGTAGGGTCACTCACAGGTGGGGTATCGCACACTCTGTCACCTAAAGTTCCACAGGTTGCATTAGAAGTGCCTACACAGCCACCCTGAAAGGTGTGAAATAGCCCAAACCAATGACCGATTTCATGTGTAGTGGTTCTTCCTGCATTGAAGGGTGATTGAGCAGAACCTAAAGTGCCGAAAGCCCTGTGTATTATAACCACTCCGTCTATATTTTCAGGACCTCCCGGATATTCTGCATAGCCTAGTGTTGTGGAAGAAGATGTTGCGGTTGCTCTCAAGCTCGGCACGACCCAAATATTTAAATATCTGTTTCTATCCCAGATATTCTTTCCACCTGTGTTGTCAAATTTGGCTTCATCTCCCGAAACTGTGAAAAAACTTCTATTGGTTTCTGTTCTTGTTATTCCGTTGGTAGGGTTGCCAAATGGGTCTCTTTTTGCCAAACAAAACTCAAATCCAACATCTGCTATTAAATTTTTGAAAACTTCGGGAACTTTACCGGTGTCAGCATTTTGCGCTCTAAAGTCTTTGTTTAGCACTTCAATTTGAGAGATAACCTGTTCATCAGAAATGTTTGTGGTTGAAGAATTGTAAATGACATGGACAACAACAGGAATCACAACAGTTGCATTATTCTCAATTCTCAGGTTGTCTTTGTTTTCTATTTGGGGTTCGTAAAGTTTCTGATAGCTCTGCTTTTTATGTTTTTGAATTTCATGATATTCATCAGTTGCACATTTGTGTATTAATTCTTGGGCTTTTGTTGTGAAGATTAAAAAGGGTAGGAATATGTTTAATGCAAATATTTTATACATGAGCTGATTGAGATGTGTTTTCTTGTGTAACGTAATAGATTGGTTTTCTGTTTTTTTAAAATTGTTTTTTTGGCAACTTTTTAAAAATACTGGTTTTATCCGGATTAATTTTTTTACAAATCTAATTAAAAATGGGTTTGAAGGACAATGCAAAAGGGATGGCGCGGTTTGTTTGAGCTCCTTTTTTGTGCAGTGCAACGGAACAAAAAAGAGCGAGCCGCAACAGCCCGGCCGCCCTAAGGCGGTTTGCCCAAAATAAAAAAATCAGTAGCAAAAAGATATGTTTAAAATTCAAAACAGCTTAGCTCTCAATGATTTTCCAGCATTTTCTGATATTGAATATCATCTTCCAGTTCTAAGTCTTCATCGAAAAGTAATTCTTTTTCAGCTTCGTCCATAAAATAAGAACTGACCATTATGATTACCAAAATTAGAAACAATAAAGCTCCTAAAAGCCTAAGTAATTTCTTGCCTTGTTCAATCTTTTCCTTTTTGATTTTCATAATTTCTGATTGGGTTGACGACCAAGAAACTTGAAATTAAGAATTTTTAGGTTTTAAGTCTAAGATTTTGCCGGATTAAAATTTTTCTTGTGCAACCACACGAAATATAGAAACCAAACAATGGTGGCTACAATAGCTCCTAACAAAGAACCTGCAATAACATCTGTTGGGTAATGCACGCCCAAATAAACCCTACTATAAGACACTAAAACAGACCATAGCAACAAAGTTGACCATGATTTCCATCCCCAAAGCAACACAATGAGTGTTGCTATGCCAAAGGTATTGGCTGCATGTGATGAAACAAATCCGAATTTTCCACCGCAACCGCCGGGTTGATGGATGGTTTGATTGATTGTTTCATCATGACATGGTCTTAGTCTTGCAACCTTAGGTTTGATGAATGATGATGAAACTTGATCGGCAAGGGCAATCACCAAAGCTGCTGCCAATGCTAATCTCCACACTTTCCATTGATATTTTTTGAAGCCAACAAACAACAAGAATCCATAAAGCGGAAACCAAAGCCATAGAGAACTGATACCAATCATCACTATATCCCAAAAGGGGTTGTGCCATGAATTGATGGTTTGAAAGACAGAAATATCAAGAGAATTGATTTGATCAATCATTAGAAGACAGTTTCAAAAGATCAAGACCAATGTCTTTTCTAAAATATCTATTTTCCCAATTGATTTTTTCTGCTGTTTGAATTGATTTATTAATTGCTTCTTTCAGCGTTTTTCCGTTTGATGTGACGGCCAAAACCCTTCCACCTGAATTCACAATTTTGGTGTCATTGTAAGCAGTTCCGGCATGGAAAACAATGGAATCGTATTTCTGCTTGAGTCCTGAAATTTCAAAACCTTTCTCGAATTTTTCAGGATATCCACCTGATACCAACACAACCGTTGCTGCGTAACTTGGATTGATTTTCAATGGCTCAAGTTGATTGAGTTCGCCTTTTGCGGCGGCAACGAGATATTTTAAAAAATCAGAATCAATTCGAGTCAAGACGGCTTCTGTTTCCGGGTCGCCCATTCTAGCGTTATATTCGATTACAAAGGGTTCCCCTTCAACATTCATTAACCCAATGAAAATGAAACCTTTGTAATCGATTCCTTCTTCTTTTAAGCCGTTCAAAGTGGGTTTAATCACTTTGTCTT
>JBDNDT010000093.1:0-8051 GCA_046718985.1 Cytophagales bacterium | reverse complement strand
CTTTTTTGCCATGATAGCCTCAGCCATTGGTGACCTGCAAATGTTCCCCAAACAAACAAATAAATATCGCTTCATATTAGAAAAACAAAATAAAACATAAAAATAATCTTAAAAAACGTTTACTTTGCACTTGTAATTCGTATATACTCTCGAATGTACTACTACACCGCTGTTTAACAGTCAATTTATGAATCAACTCGTTGCAAAAGATATGTCGTTTGTTAGTAAAGTAACCATCTTGTTATTTCTACTCTTCATGGGGGTTTATTCCCAAAAAGTGAATTTAAACGAACTGATATCTGAAAAATTCAATCAAAAGCAAATTGTTGTCAAGCAATTGTCACACAACAAACTTTGAATATTTCACCAATAAGGTTTCAAATCTATTAACTTGATTCTATCCTCATAAATTGCTTTTCCAACAATAACGCCAAAGACCCCAATTTCATCCAGTTTTTCGATGTCGCTCATTTGACTGACTCCGCCACTGGCAATCAATTGCAAGGTTTCATATCGTTCTTTCAACTCAAGATACAAATCTGTTGACGGACCTTGTAGCAAACCATCTTTTGAAACATCAGTGCATATAGAATATTTTATTCCAATCTCAAGATATTCCTCAATCAAATCAAAGAGATGAATTTCGCTTTTTTCCTGCCAACCATGTATGGCAATTTTTTTTTCTTTCACATCAGTTCCTAAAATGATTTTCTCACCACCATGCTTAAGCAACCAGCTTTCAACCAATGTTTTGTTTTTAACAGCGATGCTTCCTGCAGTGATCATTGAAGCTCCACATTCAAAAGCAATTCTCAAATCTTCATCTGATTGAACTCCACCTCCAAAATCAACTACCAATGAAGTTTTTCCGCAAATTTCTTCTAAAACCTTGTGATTAATCACTCTTTTCTGCTTCGCCCCATCCAAATCAACCAAGTGCAATCTCTTGCATCCATAGTCTTCAAACTTTTTAGCAATTTCCAAGGGATGATCATAATAGCTCTTTTTTTGACTATAGTCTCCTTGAGTCAACCTCACACACTTTCCTTCAATCACATCTATGGCCGGAATAACAATCATATTACATTTTAAATATTAAAGCTCGATGAAGTTTTTTAAAATTTTCAATCCAGTTTCTGCACTTTTTTCAGGGTGAAATTGAACTGCATAAAAATTATTCTTGTGCAAAGCCGCACTAAAAGATGTTGAATAAGGTGAAATTGCAATTGAATGTTCACACAAAGGGGCATAAAAAGAGTGAACAAAATAAACAAACTCTCCATCATGAACACCTTCCATCAAAGGAGATTGCAGTTTATGGATACTATTCCAACCAATTTGAGGCACTTTGTATGTGATTCCATCAAACTGTTTGGGAAACTTTAAAACAGGTATATCAAAAATTCCTAAACAATCCACATTTCCTTCCTCTGTTCTCGAACACATCAATTGTAAACCAAGGCAAATCCCCAAAAAGGGCTGTTGAGCTGATTTTATCACTGTATCTAATCCCTTAGACTGAATATATGCCATTGCTGAACTTGCCTCTCCAACCCCGGGAAAAATTAACTTATCAGCTTCTTCAATCACTCTTGGGTCATCACTCAAAACAGGGTTAACACCAAGTCTTTCAAGAGCATTGGTCACAGAAACAACATTTCCGGCATTGTATTTTATGATTACTACTTTTTGACTCATTTTTTATTTATAACCCTAAAAAAAATGCCACCCTCTCAGATGGCATTTTTCGGAAACACAATTTTTTTATTCTTTGATGAATGGATAATCTTCTTGAACATAAACATCAGTGTAAGCCTCATCTGCTGATGGATATGGAGATTCTTCAGCAAATTTTACGCTTTCATCAACTTGAACTTTGATTTTTGCATCAATTGCCTCAATGTCAGCTTCTGTTGCAAAACCTTTTTCCAAAATCGTTGATTTAACTTTTTCAATTGGATCTTGGTTTTTGTATTCTTCCAATTCTTCTTTTGACCTATATTTTGCAGGGTCTGACATTGAATGCCCTTTATATCTGTATGTTCTGAATTCTAACAATGAAGGTCCTTCTCCTTTTCTTGCTCTTTCAGCAGCCCATGCCACAGCATTGTGAACCTCTTCAACTGTCATGGCGTCAACCGGCATCGAAGGCATATCATAAGCCTCTCCCAATGTGTAAAGCTCCGTAACATTTGAAGTTCTTGAAACTGATGTTCCCATGGCATAACCATTGTTTTCAATCACAAAAATCACAGGAATGTTCCAAAGCATAGCCATGTTTAAGGTTTCATGAAATGCACCTTGTCTCACAGCACCATCTCCCATATAACAAATGCAAAGATTGTCAGTTCCTTTATACATTTCTGCAAAACCTAATCCTGCGCCCAATGGAATCTGACCTCCAACAATTCCGTGACCACCGACAAAACCGACTTCTTTGTCAAAAATGTGCATAGAGCCACCTTTTCCTTTTGAAACGCCTGTTCTCTTGGCCATCAATTCTGCCATGATTGGGTTGGGGCTAGTGCCCAGTGCCAAAGGAATGGCATGATCTCTATAAGAAGTAATCCATTTGTCTCCCTTTTTCAGGGCTGAGGCTGCACCGGCTGCACAAGCTTCTTGACCTATATATAAGTGACAAAATCCTTTTATTTTTTGTTGACCATAAAGTTGACCGCATTTCTCCTCGAATTTGCGCATCAACTGCATGCTTTCATACCAAAAAAGATAAGTTTCTTTGCTGAACTTCTCTTCACCTGAAGTAGCCTTAGGCTTCTTGATTACTTTCTCTGTTGTAGCCATGTCATCAATTTTTCAATCGTGCGAAAATACAATGAAGTTATTTATTTTCCTATTTTATTCCCTTTTAGCCCCATTTTTGAATCTAAATTTTATACTTGCCACATTTGATTCTCAATTAAACTCTTAATTGGTTATCAAACCTTTTTTTTGGATTTCAGAATCACCAACAAATTTTTTTAATAATGTTATTTGAATATTCTGATTCAAAGCCTGAAATAATCAACTCAGATAATGAGCATGAATTTAGTTTTTTGGTTTTCTTCTTTGTTGGGTTGTTTTGTAAATAATCAAACCAAAACTTAATCCTAAAATGCCACAAAGTATTATATTTATTAGGAATTTGCTATTCTGCTTTTCTTGTTGATTGAAGACTTCAGAATTTGATTGACCTATAAAACGATAAAAGTCATCGCCGATTGCTGACTCTATCTTCGCATTCTTAAGGCTTTCCCCAATAGCTTCAAAAACCTTTGAAGATTTCAATGTGTCATAGCGGTTGAGTTTCGTGCTAAAATATACCCAATAAAAATAGTCCTTCATGTCATATTTTCCTCCATGATTTGGAACAACATAATAATCCCACGTTTTCTTTCCGCTTACAGTTCCATTGCCTTTAGTTAATTTTTGAGTCACACTAGGTTCAAAAAACTCAATATTTTCGTCAGCTTTTTTTTCGTCATAAAATCGTGGTTTTTCCGCACCGGCTATGTTTCCCATACCATAAATCGAAAACCTATAATTTACCCCTTCACCAACTTTTATCTTATTCTTTGAAATTGTTTCTTCAATTCTAAAATCCCCGACCGAAACAAAGTCTTTCAATGGGTGTTCAGGAAGATTTTTTACTTTCACCACCACAGGCTTGCTATACAATACTAATTTGTCTGCCTGTTTTTCATGACCGAAAAAAGATCTTTGTTTTGAGATTTTATATTTAATAAGTTCTAAACTTAACGTAGGGAATCCAATAGGATCATTGTTGAAGGGAAATAATACTGTTTCATAAAATTTATACCTTGTATAATTAACATTTCCGATTTTTACAGACTCAGGGCTGATTTGATTGATAAACATGTTTTCTTCAAAACACGACTTGCATTTCAATTTTTTTCCAAGTTCTTGAATTTGCTCTGAAAGGCGTACAAATTCCATTTCGGCTTTGTTGTTCATCGAAACATAAAGACTCAAAGACAATGAAAAACCTTCTCCCACATAAACTGATTTTTTATCTACCTCTAAAGCAAAAAAAGCATCTTCTTTCACATCTACATAATCTAAAGGAGTTCTGTTAGATGAATTCCCTCCCCAGAAAAAATCCTCATAAGCATCAAAAGGATTTCTTTGGGTTTGAACCGGCTGTGTTACCGTGATATTAGTACCATTATTACTGATTTTTACACCATTCACCTCCATCGAAAAAGGTTTCAAAACAAATTTTCCTTCTTTTATTGGGGCATAATTTTGAACCAAACTGAATGTTTGACTCATTCTTCCATTCACAATGTTAGTCATGCTTGAGGAACTAATACCTTTTTTTGTGAAGTTTGGAATTTCAGGAAATGTTGAATAGCTTGTAATATTTCCATTTTTGATGCTCAATGTGATGGTGAAATATTCATTCAAAGCAATGATGTTTTTGCCGATAGTAATTGAAATATCTTGTGAATGCACCCAAAATGGTAGCCAAACTGCCCAAAAAATTAACTTAATCGCTCTCATCTCTTCAGTTGAAATTCATTTTTTAAAACAAACACAACAAATGTAATTTTTCTTCGTAATTATATCAAACTTATATTAATATATGGAACAACAAAACCTTACTTTTCACCATTATAAAGAAGATAAAAATATGCTGAATTACATCAAACTGATTTTAGACAAGGTTAGTTTTGACAAACACCTTTTTGAAAAAGAACTCAGAAAAGCGTTGAAGTCGTTGATGCCCAATGAAATAAATCAATTGAAAGAATGGTGTGTTCAAAAATTTGGAAATGACCATTCCCAAATTATTCATAAATGTTTTGTCGGCTATGCCTGAATGACACATAGTTATGAATAAGGACAATGGTTGGTTTTTGATTTGCACTAAATCAAACACGTTGTGAACGTTCTGCATTATTATATGGTGTAGTTTTGTATTTTTTTAATAACTTTGCCCATTAATGATAAAATGTGATTTTTAAAGACTCATAATTTGATGTCGAAGTCATTGATAAAAAACTTGCTTCACTATTTTGGTTTTGCATTGATAGCATTTCCGTTCATAGGTGTTTATTCCCAAAATTCAAGCAACATTGAAAAGGGTAGTTATCAATGGTTGGTTGAACCAAAATACCAATCTATTGGGCCTTTCGATGAGGGACTTGCGCCATTTGGGCAAAACAACAAATTCGGTTTTATAGACAAAAAAGGAAATGTAGTCATTTCGGCCAGTTTTGCCGGCTTCATGAGATTCAGTGAAGGATTGGCAAGTGTCGAAAAGAAAGGTGATTCACATGTGAGTCTCGCTAATGACAATAAATGGGGGTATATTAATGTTGGTGGCAATTATAGTATTAATCCCCAGTTCGAATATGGCGCACCCTTTTCAAATGGTGTAGCAGGGGTGAAAATAGATGGTAAATATGGTTTTATCGACAAATCAGGGAATATAATTGTCGAACCTCAATACAAATATGTTTATAATACTTTTTCAGAAGGTCTTCTTGCCTTATCAACGCTAGATTCTAAGTTTGGTTACATAGATGTTGATGGGAATTTTGTGATACCTTCTCAATATGCCGGAGCAAATTCATTTTCTGAAGGTTTGGCAACTGTGAAAGAAAAATATTATTGGGGCTTCATCAACCATGATGGTGAATTAGTTATTCCTATGGAATTTCAACAGGCATCACCTTTCAAAGATGGTTTATCAAAAGTTCAAAAATCGAACAAATGGGGTTATATCAACAAGAAAGGCGAAGAAGTAGTTAAAATAATTTATGAAGATATCAATTCAATCAGTGATGGATTAATCTCATGCCGAATATCAGGGAAATGGGGTTTTGTCGATATGTCCGGTCAGGTAGTTGTCCCACACACTTATGATAAAACAGGAAATTTTTTTGATGGTCTTGCACCGGCTAAAAAAGGTGAATATTGGGGCTATATTAACAAAGATGACAAAGTTGTAATACCTTTTATCTATCAAGCAGCCTCAGATTTTTTTGATGGTTATGCAAGAATCAAACAAAATGGAAAATGGGGTTACATTGACAAAAATGGTAATACCATAATTGAACCACAATTTGAAGACGCAACAGAAATAAAAGACTTGTTTGCAAGAGTTAAGAAAGACGGTAAATGGGGTTTGATTTTATTCAAAAGAATGGCTAAAGAAACATTCTTAGTCTTGCAGGGAAAAGTTTTAAACTCAAAAACAAGTAAGCCCATGTCAGCAGAGCTATTTATTGAAGAGTTAAACACCGGCAAGGTTATTCAGAAAATTACGGTTCCGGCAACAGGTGAATACAAAACCCAGAAACTAGAAATCGGTAAGAAATACGGCATTTTTGCTGTCACAAAAGGATTTATAGCAGAAAATGGCAGATACTTGAACACAGATTCTTCCAAATCAGTGACGGCTACGGTTGATATAAAAATGTTTCCAATAGAAGTAAATCAAAATATCACGTTAAATAATGTTTTCTTTGAATTCGGTAAAGCAGCTATACTTCAAAGTTCTTATCCGGATTTGGATATTTTGGCTAAAGTGCTTAAAGACAATCCTACTTTAAAGATTTCAATTGCAGGTCACACCGATAACAGAGGGAGCAAAGAAAAAAATTTACAAGTCTCAAGAGATAGAGCCAGAACACTAAAAAGCTATTTAGTAAAAAAAGGTATTGATTCTGAAAGAATAGAAGTCATTGGTTATGGCGCATCAAAACCAATCGCTTCAAATGAAACTGAGGAAGGAAGAACCAAAAACAGAAGAGTTGAATATACAATAACATCAAAATAAGAAATTCTTAGTTTTTTGTTGATATTTTTTTGAGATTGAAAAAATAATATTAACTTTGCAATCCATTTTCAAAACATAGTCATGTCAAGAGTTTGTCAAATCACGGGAAAAAAGACTAGAGTTGGTAACAACGTCTCTCACGCAAATAATAAAACAAAAAGAGCATTCAAGCCTAATTTGAAAAAGAAGAAATTTTACGTAGAGAGTGAAGATCGTTGGGTTTACTTAAAGATTTCTGCGAAAGCTATTAAATCTATTGACAAGAACGGTTTGGAATCTGTTATTAAAGAATCAAAAGCAAAAGGCCTTTTCACAGGTAAATATTAATCAAAATGGCTAAGAAAGGAAATAGAATTCAAGTAATATTGGAGTGCACAGAGCACAAAAACAGTGGTATGCCGGGTATGTCTCGATATATCACTACAAAAAACAGAAAAAACACTACAGAAAGAATTGAACTAAAAAAGTACAATCCTTTTTTGAGAAAGGTAACTGTTCACAAAGAAATTAAATAATATCAAAAAATGGCTAAGAAAGTTGTCGCTACGTTAAAAAAAGAGGGTGCTAACAGGCAGTTTACAAAAGTAATCAGAGCTGTGAAATCAGAGAAAACGGGTTTTTATACCTTCAAAGAAGAAATTGTGCCTGCTGAGGATGCTCAAAAAGTGGTTAATAGCTGATTTTAACAACAAGATTTAATTCATCAGCCCCTGCTTTGAAAGTCGGGGCTTTTTTTATTTGGTTCAATTATGGGATTGTTCGATTTCTTTTCTAAAGATAAAAAAGATACACTTGAAAAAGGTTTAGAGAAATCTAGACAAGGAATCTTTCAAAAACTTGCAAAATTAGTGACAGGTAAGTCACAAATTGATGATGAGTTTTTAGATGAATTAGAAGAGATTTTAATCACCTCTGATGTTGGTGTGGAAACAACTTTGAAAATAATTGAAAGAATACAATCTCGAGCATCAAAAGAGAAATACTCAAATGTGCAAGAACTCAATTTGTTATTGAAAGAAGAAATCATTAGCATGATTGTTGGTAATGAAGAAAATCAAAAAGCTTCTGATATTATCCCTTCTGACAAAAAACCTTATGTTCTTTTAATTGTAGGGGTTAACGGTGTGGGCAAAACAACAACCATTGGAAAGATTGCATATAATTTACACAATGAAGGATTGAAAGTAGTTTTAGGTGCAGGTGATACATTCAGAGCGGCAGCGGTTGACCAACTTAAACTTTGGGG
>JBDNDT010000092.1:0-8068 GCA_046718985.1 Cytophagales bacterium | reverse complement strand
GGTGAAATTTTGGAAATGAAAATTGCAGCTTAAAATTGCACCCTTCCAAGAAGCCCAAAACATCTCTAAACCGAACGATTTTGGGTGGTTTTTTGAGAAGTTTTGAGTTATTTCACAGACTGACGTGCTTCGGATAAGAACATTAGCGGTCTAAGCATAAGTCATAAAAAATTCCCTGAAGCTGGTTCTGATAATTTTGTTTTGAAAAATGCCAAACAATATCAAAAAGAAGCAAGTGGTGATGCAGCTTTGAGTTTTAATAAAGGAGGGGTAAGTTTTGATGATGTGGCACCAGATGGGAAGTTGGTAGATAGGAAATGGGGACACGGTAATAGTGTTTTTGATATTGATGGTACTGTGATAAATGATGTAAGAGCAAACAGCATATTGGATCAAGCAAGAAGGCAATTAAGTGCAGTTGGTGGTGATGGCACAAAATTAAGGTGGGAAATTTCTACCAAAACAGGAACAGATGGAATAGAGCAACTCTTCTTTGATAACAGTGCCCTTATTCCTGGAATTGATAAAATAGAAGTTGTCTATGTCGCACAAAAGACTATTATTCCTTGATGATAAAATTTAATATAAATGCAAATTGGCCTGCAGGTAAAAAATCCATCATAGAAGTGTCTTATGACTTATGGGATTTACTCAAGGCTTTATCGCAAATTGATGACTCGTTTTTAGTTCCGACATTGTCAAAAGAGAATCAAAAAGATGTTAGTTTTCGTACTGACGAACTATCCAAAGAAGAAGCTGTTAAGATCATTTCTTCAACCATACTTAATTTTTCAGAATACGACATTGCTAAATATGAAAAGGAGCAAAATCCGACTATCGAGTATTCTAGGGATTTTGGTTTTTCTTTTGTGTTAACCTATGGCCAAGTAATGTCATTCAATATTATAATAGGATGTTCCAGTGCAAATGGTCTTTCAGTGCTTTCTTACAACAGTAACAATAATTCGTTTGAATGGTACTATAGCGTTTTGAAAGCTATAATAACAGGTTCAAATGCGACAAGAGGAGCTATTGGAATTCGCGACTTGCCTTTTCAAAAAGCTTGTAGGAATTTAGCTGCCCCCTTGGGCTGGATTACGTACTTTTCAAATAGTTTCAAGCCCGAAATCCCTAATAATTTGGAAGGTATTGAATATGAGTTTACCGATAAAGGCAAGTACCTGATTTTAACACGGGAAGACTTTACTACAGATAAGGAAACTTATGAAGCCCATAAGCAGAAGCTTCTGAATGTAATGGAAGAAATTAAACGAAGAGTACCAGAATATGGGAAATAAGAAACAAAAACCCCACTCGCCCTCGTATGCCACGAGGGCGGAAAAGAACAGCGATTGCATCGCGGTATTGAAACAAAGGAGTAAAAAGTATAAACTGCAGTGAGCTATTTTTTAAAGCTTTTGGATGTACGGAGATTAGAATTGGTCTGGTAGATGAGCCGGAGCATTATCTGTATAGCAGCGCAAAAGATTATACAGGTAAAAAAGGTTTGGTTAAGGTAGTAGTTATATAGTGCGATGCAATCGCGTTTCTCGCCCGTCCTCGTTGCAAACGAGGACGAATGGATCAATAGAAGAACATCACCTCCAATCCACCACTTCCCACCCAACCACATTTTCACTTTCAACTTATTTTGAGGGTACAGGTGCTTGTCTAAAAGACTTTCTGGAAGCTGCTTTTCTAAATTCTCTTACGGTTGCCCAATTTTCTCAAAAAGAGGAGTTGAGTTTGTTGGAGAATCGCGCGCGCGTGATGAACTTTAAAGTTGTTCAAGGGGCGGGGAGTTGGCTAAATAAGCTAGATGAACTTAAAACAATTTCCAAGCTATCTAGTCAGCAGCGCGAAGCATTAGAACAAGCTTTGAGGAGTACTACTTTAACAGAAGGAAAGAAAGGGGCTCTATTACAAAAAGCACTTGATTTAGGGGATGCGAAAAAGTCAAAAGCTTTTGTAGAGGATTTTATAGAATCCCCTACTAAATTGCAGAAACTCGGAGAGCGTCCGGAGTTGGTAGAGGCGTGGAAAGTGCTGGATGATGCGGGTGAAACGGCCCTTAGAAAAGACATCGGTGAGGAAATCCATAATGCTACATGTGGCGGTTTCGGTCATTCTGGAGGAGCAGCCATCATTGACAGAGGTTTGCAAGGGCTTTTTGGAAGTCCTATATTTTAAAACTAACTATTACTATAATGACAAAGGAAGAGATAATCAATAAAGGTCATTTTTCACAAAATGAATTATATTCTCAATTTGAAATCACTTTGTTTTTACCTTTTTTTCAAGAAAGAGGTTAAAATATTAGCTCTTAATGTCCTTAGTGCTGAATCAGAAGCAGAAATGAATTTAATTGTTGCTGTAGTAAATGAACTACTTACTTTTGAACAAAAAAATGAAGTTTGGTTAAAAAGAGAAGTTTGGAATCACTATCAATCTTGCATTAAAAATAATAGTTACAACGGGGTAGCTTTACATGGGTTTAATAATGAAGCTGATGCCAATAAAGCCCATTTTAATATCTACTCAGAAGAAGATGCTTTTAATAGTATTTTCTTAGACCAAATTTGGTTTGACGTTAGCTTTTTGGACTTTAGGTACTATAATTTTGAGTTTAAATGTCCTTGGGAAACAGAGCATGGTATTAAAATTGGAGTAATGAACGGAGAATTTGATAGTATAGAATAGAAATATTAAAAAAAGGTAGACTGGGAATAAAGTCTCAGGCTTTTTCATGAATACGCCTGTTTAGCTTTAAAATCTACCCCCCCCCACGCAGAGTTACCAACCACAGTAGTGTTCAAAAAGAGTGTATGATTTCCAAAAAAACATACGGCAGTATTTCGGAAAATGTGTATGACTTGGTAGTGTTTCAAAAAACTGCATAGAATGCTTTTTTCATAACTACAATCCATAAAATCTAAACAATCATTCTTTTTGACCTGTCAAATTCTTAATTCGTGTTTAAACATCTTATTTAAACAATGATTTTTTTTTAATTTCAAATTAGGATTATTATTTTTGTGGAGATTGAAACCTGAAATCATGCGGTTGTTTTGTTCATTTTTGGTGTGTTTATTTTTAGTAGGATTGGACACGAAAAAAGTTTGTGGTCAGCAATTATTAAATCGGGTTGTCGAAACCAATTCTAATTATTGGCATGTCGAATTGAAGTGGTTTGAAACCGGCTTAATTAATAACTATGATGAAGTGAATGTGTTGCGTGCATCCAAAAACATGCCCGATCAATGGGTGAAGGTGAACAAGAAACCTATCAAGAGATATGTATTACCTCCCAAAGGCATCGTTGACAAAAGAACTGAAGACTTTCTTAAAAAAACAGAACCCTTATTAGGGAATGACAATGAATTGAGGATGGCGCTGGGTTTAGCAGGACAAAAAGACTTGAAACTGGAAGGGGTTAATTTGTTGATGGTTTTGACCAATGCTTTCAAATCTAATGAACTTTGTGAAATGATGGGCATTTGGTTTGCAGATTCCTCTGTTGTTTTTGGAAATGCTTATCAGTATAAAATTATTGGTCATAAAAACGGTCAAACAAAAACAATAGCCAAAACAGACAATTGGATAGAGGTTTTCAAGACCGAAGTTTTCACTCCAAAAGACCTATTAATTGAGAGGAAAAAGAAAAAAGTTGATATCAACATTGTGTTGGAAAAAGATAAATTTTGGGCTTACAACTTGTATTACACAGAAAGCGGTTCGTGGAAAAGAATAAACAACAAACCTATTCTTTTAGACCAAGCCAAAAAAGAAAATTATGTATTGTTGATGAGCATAGACAGTTTGAAAGAAGGCAAAAGATATCAATTTCAACATACCGGAATCGATTATTTTGGCAAAGAAAGCAAGCCCTCAAAAACCAGTTTGTTTGAAATGAAAGACCAAACACCACCAAAATCTCCAGAACAATTCGCTTCCAACAAAGTAGAAAACGGCAAAGTATTTTTAAAGTGGAAAAATGCTGATACTACAGATGTTGAAAAGATTTTTGTTTGGAGAAAAAAAGCAAAAGAGAACTATCAAAACATCACTCCAAACGGACTTTCGAAGCTCAGCCAACAGTATATTGATTCATCAAAACTCAACAAAGGTGAATATTTTTACAAACTTTCAGTGGTTGACAAATCAGGAAACACAGCAGAAAGCAATGAAGCATTGGCTGACGTACCTGACTACACTCCTCCAAGTCCACCAAAACTCACCAAAATAAAAAGCGATACAGGGAAAATCATTTTAGAATGGAAACTTTCATCAGACAAAGACTTGTTGGGTGTGAGAATTTTCAGAGGTGTGATTCACCAAAACGATACCAACTTTGCATTGCTCAACACCGACCCTTTGAAAGGACTAATCTTCACAGATTCATTAGCCAAAAATTCTAAAGCTCTTTTTGCCTATAAACTCAAAGCCATAGATTCCTCTTTTAACGCAAGTCCTTATTCTAATACCTTGTCAGTGCAATTGCCTGATGTTACTGCACCGCATGTTCCCAAGTGGAAAAATGTGAACCAAAGTGGTGCATCCATTTCGTTGAATTGGTTTCCGGTTGCGGATCTTGACCTCAAACATTTTTTATTGGAAAAAACCGAAATAGACTCTAAAACAAAATCAAAGATTTCCATTATTAAAATTTCAAAAGACAGTTTGTCTTATGTTGACAAATTGATTGAAGCGGGGAAAATATATCAATACAGGTTGGGTGCTTCAGACCTTCAAAACAATATCAGTGAATTTTCAAAACCATGGACGGTCACTTGTCTTGCTTGGCAAAATGGAACTTGGAAAGGTGAGGTTTTGGCAAAAAACAGAAAGAAAAGAAGCATATTGAAATGGCAAAACCAAGAAAATGCTGAATCTTATGATGTTTTTGTAAAGAAAAAATCAGAAGCTGAATTCATGGTTTCAAGAGTTGGATTGACCAACACACAGGTTGATTTTGAAGAAAAAATAAAAAATTTGGAATTCAAAATTGCTGCCAAACTAAAGAATGGTGCTGTATTGTATTCACAAACGTTGAGTTTTTAATGGCTTGGAATAGGGTGTGACGATAATTTTTTGATATTTCAATAATTAAAGAGCGTGAGCTTTGCTTAGATTATAAATTTAAAAAGAATTTTCTTGTGATATTCACAAAACATAGATAAAGATGAAACCAGAGTTGATTTTGTTGACTGTTATTTTAATGATGAGTAGTTATGCTCAAGATGAACCTTTTTTTTATATCGGGAATCAAGAATCGTTTTACATTGCGAAAGGAACTTTTTTGGCAGTGAATGGATCGCTGAAAGTGAATGAAAGTGGAAACAGGCAAAGCATACTGGGAGGTAATTTAGTGGTTTTAGGCGATTCTGTCAGCGCTTCCAAACCTACTGTCTTTTTCAATACTAAAAAATCTGCCGGGAGTTTGGTATTGTATGGAAACAAGACCCAACATATCAAAAATATTGATAGTCTGAACAATTTGCAATTATTAAGCAGGCCAACAGGTCAAAGAGCAATCCTTCATTCCAATTTGCATTTATACGATAGTTTGGTTATACAAAACAAAAGTTTAGAAATGAATGATGGTGTAAAACTGCACTTGGGGCTTGCAAATGTCATTAATCAAAATCCATCAACTATTGTGGGTGAGACTGATTTAAATCCTATTGTTCTAGGACAAAATTGTGAAATTTTAACCCATCAAGGTTTTAATACATCGAGTAATTTTGGAAACCTAGGTTTGAGTGTGTTTTTGAAAGAAAGGGGAGGCTCTGCAATTGATTTAATGCTTGCTAGAAATGCAGATGTTATAGATTCTGTGACCGATGGTTCTGTTAGAAGGGTTTATGTTTTGACAAAAAATATGAACGCAAATCAAGTTCTATTCGATTCTTTGGTGTTTGATTATCACTCTACTCTTGAAAACCCCCACAACATGACTGAAAAATTATTGATTTGGGTGTCTGAGGATGGTGAAGTATGGGAAAAACCGGGTGAAACAATCCAAAGGAATGAGGGGCGATTTGTGCTAAAGAATCTGTTGATGAAAAAAGAGAAATTATGGATCACCTTAGCGCCTGGTATTTGTCAAAAAAAACCATACCAAGTAGCTATTGCTCCTGATTCTGTTGATTTCTGCGAGAGTAGCACCATTTCATTTTCAAAAGATATTCATTCGGTTTATCATCTTTGGAATAATCAACTTACAATTGATGAATTAGTGCTTGACAGTTCAATGAAAGTGATATATGTCGGAAGCAATAAAAGAGGTTGCGAAGCAATAGATAGTTTCTCTGTTCACAAAAGAGAAAAACCTAAAAGTGATTTTGAGGTCAATCACGATGTGGCAGTTTGCGAAGGAGACAGCATTAAACTCATGGTCAGCATTCCTGATGAACACAACACCTATATTTGGAAAACAAGCACTTCAAACTTAAATGCTGAGGGATTTAAGTTTGCTTACGTAGTGAATTTCTTCGATAACAACGAACCAAGTGAAAACATAGAATTGGAGGTAAACAATCAATATGGATGTGTTTCGAACAGTGCAAAAACACTCACACTCATTCCAAAACCTGAAGTTTCGTTTACAGGAAGTCTTGTTTGTGGAGATAGTGCGATTAGGCTTTTGAATACTTCACCTGATTTAGGAATGAATTTTTCTTGGCAACTTGGAGACGGTCGTGTTTTTGAAACCTCCGGTTTGGCAGCGCAACCTCCAATTTATCATTATCCTGACTCCGGCACTTATGAAGTGAGGCTCACCGGAACCAAAATGGGAGGTTGCCAAAACGAAACAGTAAAAATGCTTCACTTTCCTACACCAAACAGCAAAGGTTGTGAAAGAGGCGGAAACAATGGAAATGGTGGAAATGTAAGCAGATTGCCTGCTTGCAAACTAGTGAGTCCTGAATCTATAAAGCCCAGATTTTTAGTGGCCAGCAATGCCTATTCAGGAGACACTTTAGTGTTTGTCCAACTCAGCGAGCCACCTGCTGACAAACACATTTGGTTGTTGAGCGACGGAAGATTTGACACCTTGAGCAGGCAGCCTGAAATACCCTTTCTTTTTTCATCGGCTGCACAAAGAGTCACTATGATTTCGGTTTATCCTAATTGTGCAGACACACTGGCGAAAACTTTCAACATCAACCCAAGACCACCGGGAAGATTGGAAGGAAGACCCAGAAGAGTCTTTCCTGAGATAAGTTTAGAGCCGGCCGGTGATGAACCTATTTTTTATGAACTTGTAGCAGTGAAATTAATGCCAAACCCTGTGACTGACAGATTGAAAATAGTGATTGAAAAACCCACAGAGGCTAAGGTGATTTCAGAATGGAGAGATGCTTATGGAAGTTTGGTGATGGTGGAAGAGTTTAGGGAAGAAACCAGCTTTTGGGATGTTTCAACTTTGAAGGCAGGTGTATATTTCATTTCCATAAAACTAGGCTTTCAGCACAAAGTGCTTCGCTTTGTGAAAATGTGAATAGATTGATGAAGATGGAATTTTAAGGAATAATATTTAAAAACAGGACAAAACATAAATGCTACTGAAATGAAAAAGAAGTTCTTAATAATTGGCTTTGTTTTAGGTTTTTTGCCCTTAACGGCACAAATGGGCATCAACACCATGACTCCGCACAATAGTGCAGCATTTGAAATCAGCTCACCTAACAAAGGTTTGCTTATACCACGCTGGGAATCGGCAGCTTTCAATCAAGATAAAAACAATTTGGTCGGCGGATTATTGGCAGTTGAAGAAAACACCAGTTTGTTGAAGATTTTTAACAAAACGGTTAACCAATGGCAAACTGTTGGTGGATGGCAAATGAATGCAACACAACAACCATATACAATGCAGAATGTGGGGATAGGGACCTCAAGCCCAAATGAAAGATTGGATGTAAATGGAAGAATAATTGCAAATGAATTGTTTTTGAGGGGAGGTAGAAACTATGAAGATTTAAAATGGTATTTTCATTCTCATGCTGACGACAGACATGCTTTATTTATAGCACCAAGAGATGAAAATGGAGGGTTTAATTGGTGG
>JBDNDT010000091.1:0-8071 GCA_046718985.1 Cytophagales bacterium | reverse complement strand
AAAAACCATCAGATGCCCATGCACAAGCACATGAAGTGCAAGAGGAGTCGTTGTTGGTGAATTTTTGGTTTAGAATATTGTTAATCAACGCTGCTGTTCCCGCATTGATCGGGTCGAAAGCATAGTTTTGATCTGAAGTGAAACTTCCCGGACCGGAGGCGATATAACCTTGCTCGAAATCTCCGTTGATGACAGCCTCCAATTGAGGAGTTGCTGTACACTGAGCATTTGTATTTACAGAATATAATTGGGCAACAACAAAGAAAACAGAAAGAATCGGTTGTATAATTGGAGTAGTGAGTAGTTTTTTCATCAGTTCTAATCAGTTTGTTTATTCTAAGCTGATTATACGATTCAAAGAAAAAATGTTACATTTCTTACATAGCCATTTTAAAAAATACAAAACAAACTGATTTTTGAAACTCAGAAAAAATTGAATTTTAGGTTTAAAATGCCCTTTTGCAATATGCGCAAATGCGAATAATCATTGAAAAATGCAAGAAAATATTTTTAAAAAACAATTCTTTGATGTAAGAATACTCAAGACTTAAATGATTTTTTTTCATTCAGATTATGTTAGTTTGCTTCTAAAATGTTGTAAACTAATGATTTGCTTTAGTGTTTAAAACTCATGATTGCAAAAAACCTTTTCTTTAACCTTTCCTGAACCTTTGCAACGTTCGCAATCTTTAGTTTTTAGCTCTTCTATCATACATTTAACACATGTATCAATTCCCGAACCTTTACAATGTTCACATCTTGCGAAGGTTTTGTTTTCAAATTTTCCGGTATTATGAATCATTCCCGCCCCTTTGCATACATAACAAGGGATTTTTTTAGATCCATTGCAATACAAACACTTCGACTCTACTTTTCCACTACCTTCACATCTGAAACATGTACTGTCTTTCAGGATATGAAACTTTCCGTAACATTTCTGACAGTTTTTGGGGTTTATGTTCAGTAACATTGATTTGGCTTTTTTAATCAATTCAGGTTTTGAATCATTGCTTTCAACATAGTCTGATAAGAATTTTTCTGATAGCTCTGTTTTGTCAAGGTTATAAAGTGTAGCCCCATAGAAATATTTGATTTCGACAGGTTGTTTGTCTTTTTCTCTTAAAGCTTTCCTGAAATAAAAATCAGCTTCTTTGAATTTAGATTGTTCGAAAAAAGAAAGGGCTTTTTGATAGTTAGTTTCTGTTTGAGCATTTAGAATTTGCGAAATCAAAACCAAAAAAATGATTATAAAGAAATAACGTTTAGTGTTTGTTCGCATTCTGTGAAATGAAAAGAATAGATTTGATTATACAAAAATCGTACAATTTTGTGTTTTAAGAAAAATATTTGTGACTCTATATTATTAACTGAAATGGTCAGGTTGGTTCTGATAGATTTGAATTGAAGAAATTTTTATCAAAATAAATAAAACACGTTGATATAGAGGCATAATTTTGAATCTAGACATTCAATTTGTGCTTTACCATCATATTAATATCTGAAAACCCTAAGATTACATTGATGAATGTCTAATATTGTTAAATTAATTTTTTAGGATATGCATAACTTAAAACACCCATTGATTTTGGGTTCTCAATCACCCAGAAGAAAGCAAATCTTGAAAGATGCGGGGTTTGAATTCACATGTTTAAGTCCTGATGTGGAGGAAACTTATCCCGAACACCTAAAAGAGGCCGGAATTCCTGTTTATTTGGCAGAGAAAAAAGCCCAAAAAGTGATTGAAATGATGGACGAACCGTCTATTATTCTCACCAGTGATACCATTGTTTGGCATAGAGAAAGCGCCTTGAACAAGCCTCAAAACGAACTAGAAGCAATAGACATGCTGATTTCACTTTCTGATTCTGCTCATTATGTGCACACCGGAGTATGCGTTTTATTTGAAAACGAGAAAATATCTTTCAGTGAAACGACCGAAGTAAAATTTCAAAAATTAAGCAGTGAAATCATTAATTATTATGTGAATAAGTTTAAGCCATTAGACAAAGCAGGGGCTTATGGCATTCAAGAATGGATAGGCATGATTGGGGTCGAGAAAATCAATGGCTCTTTTTACAATGTAATGGGCTTGCCTATTCACAGGGTTTTTTCAGTTTTAATGAAATTTTGTCAGTAAGGATAGAAATTTTGTCATGTTTGAAATTGTATGCAAAATCTTAAAATCACGCAAGTGTATAAAATTCAAATTGTTACAGGATTTCTTATGGTAATATTTCAAAAATTGGCACATTAAGTGCAATAATGCTAGTGAATTTTTAACAAAACAGTTTTAACAATTCATAAATTTCACTTTAATAATTATGGCAAACGTTAATATCAAACCTTTGGCAGACAGGGTTCTAGTTGAACCTGCCGCCGCAGAAGAAAAGACAGCATCCGGCCTTTTCATTCCTGACACTGCAAAGGAAAAACCTCAAAAAGGTAAAATCGTTGCAATAGGCAATGGAAAGAAAGATGAACCTTTGACCGTTAAAGTGGGTGATACCGTGCTTTACGGGAAATATGCCGGAACTGAAATCAACGTTGACGGGAAAGAATATCTCATCATGAGAGAATCTGACATCTTTGCCGTGGTTTAATCATTCTTAATTTTTCTCAAATCAAAAAATCTTAATCATTATGGCTGCTAAAAAAGTTCTTTTCGACACAGAAGCACGCGAAAAATTGAAAAAAGGCGTTGATGTTCTTGCTGACGCCGTAAAAGTGACCTTAGGTCCAAAAGGTAAAAATGTTATTCTTGATAAAAAATTCGGCGCTCCTGCCATCACAAAAGATGGTGTGACAGTAGCCAAAGACATTGAATTGAAGGATCCTTTTGAAAACATGGGGGCTAAATTGGTGAAAGAAGTGGCTTCTAAAACAGCAGATTCTGCTGGTGATGGAACAACAACGGCTACTGTTTTAGCGCAAGCAATTTTGACCGCAGGTTTGAAAAACGTGGCAGCGGGTGCAAACCCAATGGATTTGAAAAGAGGTATCGACAAGGCGGTTGACCATGTGGTGGCTAATTTGAAAAACCTTTCAACACCTGTGAAAAACAATAATGAGATTGAGCAAGTTGCAACCATTTCAGCTAACAATGACAGCGAAATCGGTAAAATGATTGCTCATGCCATGGAGAAAGTAGGTAAAGACGGAGTAATCACTGTTGAAGAAGCAAAAGGAACCAGCGACGAGGTAAAAACTGTTGAAGGTATGCAATTCGACAGAGGTTATTTATCTCCTTATTTTGTGACCAACGCTGACAACATGGAAGCAGAACTTGAAAGAGCTTATTTGTTGATTTATGACAAAAAAATCTCTTCAATGAAAGAATTGTTGCCCGTGTTGGAGCAAGTGGCTCAAACAGGAAAACCTTTGGTGATTGTAGCTGAAGATGTTGATGGCGAAGCCTTAGCAACATTGGTGGTGAACAAAATAAGAGGTGCATTAAAAGTGGTTGCTGTGAAAGCACCGGGCTTTGGTGATAGAAGAAAAGCAATGTTGGAAGACATCGCTATTTTGACAGGGGGAACTGTGATTTCTGAAGAAAGAGGTTATAAACTAGACAATGCAACTCTTGATTTCTTGGGTCAAGCTGAAAAAGTGATTGTTGACAAAGACAATACCACCATTGTGAACGGTGCAGGAAAATCTGACGCCATCAAAGCAAGAGTGAACGAAATCAAAGCTCAAATCGAAAAAACAACTTCTGATTATGACAAAGAGAAGTTGCAAGAAAGATTGGCAAAACTTTCAGGTGGAGTAGCCATTCTTTATGTGGGCGCTGCAACTGAAGTGGAAATGAAGGAGAAAAAAGACAGAGTTGATGACGCATTGCATGCAACAAGAGCAGCTATCGCAGAAGGCGTTGTGCCAGGTGGCGGAGTAGCTTTGTTGAGAGCCATTGAAGGTCTTGAGAAAGTTCAAACCAACAATGAAGACCAAAAAACAGGTGTTGAAATCATCAGAAAGGCTGTAGAAGCTCCTTTGAGAACCATCATTGAAAACTGTGGTCTTGAAGCTTCTGTGATTGTGAACAAAGTCAAAGAAGGAAAAGCAGATTTTGGTTACAATGCAAGAGAAGATAAATATGAGAACTTAACTTCTGTAGGAGTGCTTGATCCTGCCAAAGTGACACGTCTTGCACTTCAAAATGCAGCATCAATTGCAAGTTTGTTGTTGACCACCGACTGTGTGATTGCTGACGAAGAAGAAGAAAAACCAATGACACCTCCAATGGGTGGTGGCGGAATGGGTGGAATGTATTAATTCCCAAAATTCTATATTTCAAAAAAAAACCACCTCGAAAGAGGTGGTTTTTTTCTTGACATATTTTAAATTTTATGAACAATAAGCCTTTTGGCTGGGTTGACTTTTACGTTCTTTTAATTCACCTTTGTGAATATGGTTTTTTTCAAGTAGTATTTTTTTGTTTTTCCATCAGGCGGTAAACTCAATAAATTCTCAACATAATGTGATAAATTGCACTAGATTTCACTTTGTATGCATCAAATCTTAACCCTTCTTATTGTTTTATGGTCTTTGTTTTTCATTTCATGCAAATCTTCTTCTAAAACTCAATTGAATTTGAATGAAGCAATTGTAGGCATTTGGTATCATTCTTTTGAAGAAGACAGTGCTGATGTGAAATGTTTTAGAAAAGATGGTTTCAAATTTCCCGAAGCAAGGGGCAGAATGGGAATGGTTTTTAACGAAAAAGGTGCTTTTGAACAAATAAACATCGGGGCTACTGACAAAGAAGAAAGGGTGAAAGGCAGTTGGCGAATTGCTCACAATAACATGATTGATATTCATTTGTTTCAACACAAAAAGTTTGTATATAAAGCTAAGGTTTTTGAAGTGACTAAAAACAAATTAAGGTGGCAAATTGTGCCTCATCATTGATATGAATCAACTTCCTAAATTAATTTTCATCAGCGATGGTGAAAGCTATCAATCACAAATTGATTCCATAAAATATGCTTTAGCAGGAGGTGTTCAGTGGGTGCAACTCAGGTGCAAAAATTTCGAATTGGATGAACTGGAAGGGCTTGCTTTGGAAGTTCAAGAAATGTGTACAGAATTTGGTGCAATGCTTTCAATCAATGACCATCCTGAATTAGCGTTGAAAATCCTAGCTGAAGGTGTTCATTTAGGGAAAAATGACATGCCTTTGAATCAAGCTAAGCAATTGATTGGTGAAAATTTGATTTTAGGAGCCACTGCAAACACTTTTGATGATATCAAAGTTGCAAATGAAAAAGGGGTTGACTATGTGGGTCTGGGACCATTTAAATTCACCAACACCAAAAAAAATCTAAGTCCGGTTTTGGGTTTCAATGGTTTTGAATCAGCTTTAGCTTTGATGAGAGAGAATAACATCAATGTGCCAGTTTATGCCATTGGCGGATTGACTATTGAAGATGTTGATTCTTTGCTCAACATAGGAGTGTATGGATTTGCAGTTTCATCTGCCATAACAAAAACCCATTCCCCGAGCAAAGAAGCTGAGAAATGGGTTCAAAAATTAAGCTAGTTGTATATAGAAAGGCAAAAGCGATAATTTCTTATCGCTTTTCTAAGGCACAGGTTTATTCTTAATTAGTTTTTGGGTGTTTTTGCCCATTTTTACTACATAAACACCTGAATTTAAGTGTGATACTGAAATTTTTCCTTCTCCTTCTGCCACTTTTTCACCTACTAAGTTGAAAATTTCAGCATATGAATCAATATTCACGAAGTCTTTGGCAGGGTTTGGACTAATCAAATTTCTGTTTTCATAAACAGAAGAGAATAATCTTGTTACTCCTTCTTCTTTGAGTTTAAAGATGTCATCGGCTTCGATAGCTTTGTTAAATATAAAGAGATCATCCATTGAAAAATTACCGCTTTGTGAGTTATCGCTTTGGGTTAACTGTCCTAAAATCCATCCGTTTGACTGATTGTAAAGTAGGTTACCTGAGGCTACTTTGGTGTCTATCAATGTTCCATCAACATAAAGTTTAGCTTGGTTTCCATCATAAACAAAGGCTACATGTTTCCAAGTATTGCTTGGGAAATTGGTCGCAATAGTATTCACTTCAATGTCTGTGTCAGTTGTTAAACCTGCATAAAGGTCGCCACTGTTTGTTCTTGCAATTGAGATGGTGTTATAAAGCACTCTGGGAAATGATTTTTCTAATCTTTTACTGAAATAAGTGTTCCATGCGTCTAAGTTGTCACCTGAACTTAACCAAAAAGCGATTGTGAAAGCATTGGTTAAAGGAGCTTCTCCCAAAGGCAATGAAACGTGGTTGTTGGTTTTGGGATTAATAATTAGACTTCCTTGGCAAAAATCAGAGCATCCGCCCATGAAACACGACGTAATCCAACTTCCATTGCATTGTTGACTTTCAGGTGAATTACTAATGGCTAATGCAAAACCATTTTTTTCTGTGTAAGTGATAGTTCCGTTAGAGCTACCTACGATTTGGCTGTTGTTTGAAGCTACTAAATTTTGATTGAAAGGAAAGTGAGCAATCAAACCTTCATTGCTGATTTGGGCAAATGAACTGATGCTTATCAGCACAACAGATAATTTTGTAAATGTTTTTTTCATGATTTCGAATTTTTTATACAAAGAAAGCTTGGAATTCAATTCGTTGTACTACCCGAAAAGGACAGGTGGTTTTCTTTTTGGGGAAAGCGGCAGGGATTGGAGCCATGGCCTGATAAGGCCAGTGCGAAGCATAAGCGAAGCACCGAAACGAAGTGAAGTGGCGCAAAGCCAGGCACGCAGTGGCCGCCCAAAATTTTTCAAAAAAATGAATTCATAAAAATCTAAGATTTTTATGAATTTAGCGTTTCTGGGTTATTTTTACTTGATGATGATAAGACCGGGTGATTCAAATCCTTTTTCGGGAATTTGATTTTCAAAACTTTCAATCTTCCCAAAAGTGAGTTGTTGGTTTTGGCGATAACCATTTTCTATCACATAAATGGTTTTGTGTTGTTGTTGGTTTGAGAGGTATAATTGAATGATTTCTTTGATTTTGGTGATGCCCATGAAAATGATGACAGTTCCTTGATAATTCACAGCATCGAGCAAATCTTTTGAGAGGTCATGTGATTTTGTGGTTGCTGTGATCACCCAAACACCTTGATGTTTTGTTTTTTCGGTGGGGAAAATTTCATACAAAAGCGGCACCGAGAATGCACTGCTCACTCCCGGCACCACTTCCACTTCAATTTGTTGATTTTTTGCAAATTCTAATTCTTCAAAGCCTCTGCCAAAAACAAAGACATCACCCCCTTTTAGTCTCACGGTGTTTTTACCTTCTTTGGCAAAATTGACCAACATTTGGTTGATTTCTTGTTGTGTGTATGCTACACAACCTTTTCTTTTGCCAACGAAGATTTTCTCAGCATTTGGGGCAAATTCTAAGGTTCTTTCGTCAACCAATGAGTCATATAAAATCACATGTGCTTTTTTGAGTTTTTCAATGGCTCTGATGGTGATGAGCTCGACATTGCTTGGTCCACCACCAATGAGTGTGATTTTTCCCGGAATCATTCAAAGGAATTTGAACAGTTTTTCAATAAGATTCGCCATGTTGGCTTTTGTCGAGACCTTCTCTTTGTTCACCTACTGAAACTCTTAAAGGCGTAATCCAATCGGTGATTCTGAGCAACAAGAAAGCTCCTCCCAAAGCAAAAGCAGTCACTAAAACCAAAGCAAGTATATGATAAATGAACAAATGTGATTCGCCATAAAAAAGTCCTTCATGTTCAATGTCAGGGTTCACAGCTTTTGATGCAAAAACACCGGTCAAGACCATCCCTACCATTCCACCTACACCGTGGCATGGAAAAACATCCAGTGTGTCATCAAGAGATTTTTTCTTTCCGAAGTCAACTAAAATATTTGAGATGATTGAGGCTACAACGCCAATCACGATGGAGTGGGGGACAGTGACAAAACCTGCTGCCGGGGTGATGGCTACCAAACCGACCACTGCACCTATACATGTGCCGAGAGCTGATGGTTTTTTACCCTTGAAGGCGTCGAAAAAAATCCATGCTAATGCTG
>JBDNDT010000090.1:0-8090 GCA_046718985.1 Cytophagales bacterium | reverse complement strand
ATGTCGAATTTAATTGTATCCAAACCCGGATTTGAATTGGCAAACTCAATAGCTGCTCTCAAAGTGCCACATGAGCCATCATCGGAAATGGAGGTTACGATGAGAGGGTTACATGCTTCCACAATCAATGCAGCATGCGAAAACTCAGAAGTTCCCACCCCCGGTCTTGTGGCTGTGGCTGTCACTACTTTACCCACTGGGAAACTGCCATTCAACTGCCATTCGTTACTCGCATCGCTGATGGCATAACCCAAATAACGATAGCCTTGAGGCACTATACTTGCTGTTCCCATGGTGTCCACATATACATGGATAGTATCTCCTTGTGTTTCAGAGAGACCAAAAATTTGAGACGTACTGGCTGTCAAAATATCAGGACTTAATATGCTATTGTTTGCACCATTTGTCAGACTAATAGCCACGTTTGATTCTGAAAAATAATTACCTACTATAGAATTGTTCGTAGCACCAATTCCATTGACCACCACTGCATTGTTAACTTTGCGGAAATGATTTCCCTTCCCTATTTTCCCGATTTGATTGTTGAACGTTGGGATTATAGAATTATCAGAAAATATTCCAATCCCGTTTTGGTTGCCTCCCAAGGTCGTATAGCTAGGATTGATTTGGAAATAGTTATTGGTAATTAAAAAATTGGAAATACCATATCCAAAATTGATATTGGTCTGACCTGGAGTGTTAAATACATTAGAGTCTATCAAAGTGCCATTTCCATACAAGAAAAAAGCACCTAACTCATTTGCCAATGATAAATCCCCTGAGGCAGTTGTGCCGAAATAGTTTTTCTTGATATAAGTTTGAAAAGAAGCATTAAAGTCTATGATTGCTCCGTTTCCTGAAATCAAATTGATGTCTTCACGCTTATTCCCACCTATGGTATCTTGCCTGATAGTTGTTGAAGTTGGTCCAAAAACAAGAAAGGCTTTTCCATTTTTCACTGCTGTTGTTCCACTCCTGTCAGTTCCAATAAAACAACCTGAAATTTTATTTTTCTCATAGATTTCAACTCCTGAGGGATTCCATTGAAAGGCAGCGTTACCATTAGCTAACAAACCATCAAAACCATTGATAACCAAACCTTTAAACTCACTATTACTACACCTCAAAAAAAATGCGCTACTTTCTCCGGCATTATCACCATTGATAATCACATTGAGTTTGGCGTTGATAGGCTGACCGAAAAGATTGGTATTTGGTCTTGAGTTTTCGGAGGCTATGCTATGATATTTTGAAAAACCATCAATAATCAATGGATTGCTCACTATATAACTTGTCGAAGGTTGAATCGTAAGCACATCTACCTCAGCAGAAAAATCAATATAGTCTTTATCTGCATCTGAGTTGGCATCGTTTATGGCTTGACGAAGAGAACCTAAGCCCACCCCCCCGTTGTCTGTGTTATCGGTCACACGGATGGCTCTCAATGGATTGTTAACAAAACTTGCATCAAATCCATTGCCAGAAGCATCTACTTCTATTGTACCACTTTGACTCTCAAAATTCCAATATCCAACAGCTCCATTAGGAGTGATTGAACTCATATCTGTTTGGATTTGAGATACTGTTCTTGAAGTATTGAAAATTCTCACTTCGTCAATTTGACCGGGGAAAGGATTTATTGCTCCAGCACCGTTGCCAATCAACAATGAACCCGTCGGTGGGGCAAAAGCAGAATTTTGAGGCCAACTTGTTATGTATGGCATACTGACTCCGTTCAGATACAACTCCCAAAGCCCTGATGTACGGGTGATGGCTATGTGCGTCCATTTGTTAATTTCCACAAAAGCGTCGAAATTAACACCGCCCAAGCCTGCTATAAAAACTGAAGCTCTTCTGTCAGGAGCAATATAAATACCATAACCATTAGCCGAACTGTTGCCGTTATAGGCTACCAAAGCCAAAGTACTTGGATTTTTTTGCAGTTTTACCCAAGCAGAAAGACAGATGTTATCTGTTTCATTGCTTGGAACGCTACTGGTTTCCAAATGACTGCCTGAAACAACATTACCCTCTAAGTAAATACCACGATTGCCTGGAGGCAGGGTAGCGACGGTGAGGGGTTGGATTTCAAGGGGTATAGAAAAGCTAGAAGTGTTTCTGTTTGCATCCGTGGCAGTTGCTGTGATTCTATCCCCCACATTAAGGGAAACAGTCGGCACAAAAATCCATGAAGACCCTGTTGTAATGGCTGTACCTAAAAATTCCCTTCCTTGACTGATGGACAAATTATTTGTAGGGCTGTCTAAAAAAACTTCTACCATATCACCGGATTCACAAATACCAGTTATCTGGTTGGGAAATGCATCATTTATTAAAGGAATATCTTTTCCGTTGTTTCCTCCATTTTCTAACTTAATACCTTCACTTATGTTTCCGTATATTTTGTTTTTGCTTATCCAATTGTTGAAAGTTCCCGCTCCCTGTACAAATATGGCTACCTCATTATTAACTATTATGTTCCCTTCTCCTATCTGATTATTATTTGCTCCGTTCATCAATAAAACACCAATTTCATTCGGACAAGGTTGATTGTTATCTACATTAGTTCCGATGTAATTTTCATAAATCAAATTATTAGAAGTGGTGGCATCTTTCACCACAATCCCATTTCTCAGATGATTGCCTATAACATTTCGAAAGATTCTGTTGTTCTGACCAGTGATTATAATTCCATCATTGCTATTTATGGAAATTACATCCGATGGATTTAAGCCTAATGTGTTATCACTTATTATATTGTCATTTCCAATTAGGTTAATAGCGAATGAATTTAAGCCTTGTATGTTACCAAAAAAGTTACCTTCATTAACTCCACCAATTTTATTACCGTTGCCCCCAACAATCAATGCACCATTGTCAAAGCTTGGATAAGCATTTCCATTGCCATCCATCCCAAAAAAAGAACTTAAAACAAAGCTGTTTTCGCAATTGATTAGAGCTAAGCCAACTGTGCCTAAGCTGTGAAAAACACAATTTTTTACTAATACTTTTTCTGACCCTTGTATCACCGCACCAGTTTCATTGAAGTTTTTCATGGTCATGTTTTCTAACCTAAAATCATCACCTGAAAAAACTGCTACACATTTGGCGTGAGTTGAAGCATTATCTTTAAGACCATCTAAAATCAACCCATTTAAAGTGACATTTTTAGCGTTTATACTAAACACCGCACCACTGGTCATGCTGTTATCAGTTCTGATTGTAATATTTTTGCCCTGTGCATCCACCGAAGTATTTTCATGGCTAATAGTGAGTTGCTCAAAGAGAGTAATGGTTTGATTATCCAACGAGGCATCAAATAGTATATCTCCACCATTGTTAATGTTGGCATATTCTATTGCATATCTCAACATACCACATTCGGGGTTGGTCACATCGTCGTCTGTGCGGGTAACCAAGAGTGGGTTGCAAGAGGATTCTATTTGGTAAGCCCCAACATCCATAGGCTCAGTAAAAGGTATATCCAGAAAATCAGTTTCCTCACCCCCAAAAAATTCCATCCACCACAAACCGTTTCCCTTTGCAGGGCTGGATGAGTTAATAATTTTGAAATCATTTAGTGGATCCAAATCTGTTCCATTATCCTGAAAATCGCTTGTGATTTCGGTATTGAGCAGACAAGAATTACATGTGCCATTATCTGGGCAAGGATTATCAAAAATGTTATTTCTATAAAAAGTACCTTTGTCTGGACTCTCATTCACATCATCACTTACCACACCTGCTGAATTTTCTTGGAAAATATTGTTGTAAGCTTCGCTAGGTTGCTCATTGGAAAAATATTCCAATGCACCACCACTTGTTGTTGCTTGGTTTCTATAAAAGACATTATTAAAATAGAAATGTCTAGTGCCTTGTGCACCTGTGAAAAAACCCGCCCCGCCTCTATTGGCATTATTGGATGAAAACAAATTGACTCCTGTCCTCACTCCATCACAATCACTACTAAAGATTGCCCCACCATCTTGAACTGCCTCGTTGAGGTAAAATTTATTGCGTAACACTTCAGCCACTTCACCAGCTTGTGCTCTTTGAAAACCAAAAAGATACATAGCACCCCCGTTCAATGCTTTATTTTCAAAAAAATGGGACTTTAAGACATAAAGATTATCTGAACTTGCTGTAGCACCGGTTGCATGTATTGCTCCACCATCATTTCCTGCTTCGTTTCTCACAAAGTCACCATTTTCCAAAAAGAAACTTATTCCTCTAAAGCTTATTGCTCCTCCTCTTCCTTCACTTTTATTATTGACAAAAAGACTCGTTCGTGAATTGAAATTATTATTATTTGGTGAGACTAAAGAAACCGCCCCACCTTCGCCAAAAGAATAATTATTGGAAAGTAAACAATTATTCACCACCAAGGTGCTGTTGCCTGTTCCCAAAAAGACCCCTCCGCCTTGCTTGTCATTGCTCAACCCCCCTTTTGAAGCTCCGTTTTGAATGGTGAGACCCAACAAAGTTAGCTGTCCAGCAAATCGTTGAGCGGATAGCACATGCACCGCGTTGTCGCTTTTGTTGCTGTTTAGATCATTCAGGATGTCATTGCCTGAAATGTCACCATCCAAAATGGTGAGATTGTTTAAATGGGGATCAGGTAAAATTGTTTGACCTACCTCATAACCCCCAATGATTTGCAAACCTCCACTTGATAGCTCCGGAAGCCTAAATCCTTCTTTACTCGCCGGCTTGTAAATTCCCGGTCCCATTCTTATTTGATTCACCGATGGGGTAACTCTAGCTACATCTAATGCTTCATCTAGTGTTTTGAAAGCCCTTGCCCATGTCGTACCGTTAATTAAAGACGCTGGGCTTGTGTTTCCGGCATCTACATAAATGACCGACCCGGCAAAATTTGGATAAGCCTCAAAACAGCCTAAATCAATACCTTGAAGCACTCTTCTGTATTTTTTTTCTTGATCTAGCATGGATAAAACAACGGGGTCTCCATAATCTGTGATATCTAATATATTGGAACTAAATAGTCTAAAGTTACCACTAGCCGGGCTTATAAAAGGATGACCACCTCTGTTTACGTTACTTATGGTCAACACAGAAGTTAATGTTGGAGTAAAGCCACTAAAAATTGAACCATTAGGATTGTCTAAACTGTTCATATTAATGCAATTTCTAATTAACTTTAATTGCAAATTGCCGAAATAATTTCCACCGTAAACTCTATGTCCAGAAACTTCTGACCATAAAATCGAGTTTTTTATAGTGACATCGTGAGTTAATCCATTGGGAGTGTTAATGTTGAACAATCTTACATCAGTGAAGCTTGAATAAACTGTACAATTTTCAAAATAATGTGTAATTGTTGAAGATATTGCAGTGTTTACATTCAGGTTAATAACCCCACTTGAATCAACAGGATTATTCCTCACGAATAGGCAGTTGGATACTTCTAGCCCATTTCTAATTTCTGAGATCAAAGGTGAGATTATTTTATATTCAAAAGGTATATCAGTGGTAAAAGAACATCTATACAATTTGATATTGAACGAATTTACAAATTGCACCATGGGAAAGCCCATTTGGTTACTTCTAACAAAAGTGACATCTTCAATTGTGCACGAATTTTGGTTGCTGAAAACAATACCATATAATGAAAAATTGAATATAGAGGGTGATTCTCCCAAATTTCGGTCATAAATACTAACAGCGCCGATTTTAAAAGACCCTAGAATGGTTAAGTTCTTGTTGATGGATAAATTAAAAGTTGCTGGGATAGAATAATTACCTTCTTGAAGTAATAGGGTATCAAAGTTTGTGGATATCGTTAAAAGAGCTTCATCAAACCTAGCGGGGTTTGCCCAGCTAACTCCCGAGCCTGAACCGGTTGGCGTAACAAAAATTTTATTTGCTCTTGTTGAAAAGCTAACAAAGAATAATAAAACATAGGTTAGAAAGTAGAATTTAGAGCTTGGCATTTTTTCTTGCTTGGTTGTTATGAAACTACATTGATACAAATATAAACAATCTTCTGATAGAGCAATCTTTCAAATAGACATAATTTTCCGGTTTGGGTTTAAATTCTAGGCTTTTGAATTAGGAAAATGTTTCTACCCTCGCAGGGTTTTTCCCGCTGTTCGACATTTTAAATTGTCTGAACCATGATTTTTATGATTAAATAATGGGCATGATTTTTTGCAGTTCTATTTTGCAATGGAGAATTGCAACAAGGATTGAGGCTTTGTTTGAGCTCCTTTTTTGAGAAGCTCAAAGCGGAACAAAAAAGAGCGAGTGCCGAAAGCCTGACCGCCCTAAGGCGGGTTGCCCAAAGCAAAACAAAATTATTTCCTAAAATAAATTTCAACCCAACAATCTTGAAATTTTACCTTCCACAAAGTTAAAAAGCTGTTGAGGATTACCGGATCGCCAATTATCCAGCTCTAAATGTGGACCGAAATTTACATAAAAATCAAGCCTGTATTTGCTCATTTCATGGCTCACAAAATCCCTGTTGTTGAGAATTGCAATCCATCCATCTTCAACGTCTTCAAACCACTCTTCATAATAGCAATCATCAGAACCATGAAAATTGAATATATTTTCTGCAATCAAAAGATAATATTTTATGCCGTATTTCACCATTTTGTCCACGACATTTCTTTTGAGAAACATGATGTCATTGTGCAAGGTGTCATTCCATTCACCGAAAAGCTCTATAACGGCAAATGAAATTGCGTAATTGCAATACAACACCTTAACATAGAGTGTCTCAGAGCCAATGTTATCCCAAGAAGGGTGAATATAATAGCCATAAATCGTATCCACATAATCATGCCCCGAGTTTCCTGTGTTGAAAAACGGACTTTTGGGGTCAGTATAACAATTATAATATTTTGCCCAGCGATGAAAAGGTTCGATTTCGTGCATCTTTAGTTATTCATTTCACAACATTTTCAGTTCATCTTCAAACCCACCCGAAAGAATCGGAAATCTGCACCAAGTTCTAGGATCAACGTTGAAATCATCTAACAAAAATGAAGGTGCTAAACGTTCTCTTTTCCATTGGTTGAAGCTCCACAACTTGAAAAACTTTTTTATATAAGTTTTCAACTGTTCTTCATTGCAAAGGTTTTTGGATTTCAAAAGTTCAAACACTTCTTTAGGGCTTTTCCATTCTCTGATGGCCATTTTTTCAATTTCTAGCAGCACATGATAAGGCATGAGGTCTGTTTCATCGGTTTGTGTCATTTCTTGAGGTCTCAATTCAGCGCTTGGTGCCAATTGGTTCACATGTTCGAGTGACACATAACCCAATTCTTGTTCTGCCCAAACCAACCATTTTCTAATGAAATCTTTGTCCAAACCGGCAATTGGGGCAATGCTTCCTGATGTGTCTCCATCCATTGTGGCATATCCTACGTCGCCTTCACTTCTGTTTGAGGTGGTGATCAACAATGCACGATTGATGTTTGCCAACATCCAAACAATGGGTGAGCGAGCTCTTGCTTGGATGTTTTGCAAGGCTATATCGTCGGTTTGCCATTTCAACTTTCTTTGCAAAGAGACTTCAATATTGTCAGTGAAAGATGCCACCTCTTTGTCTATCCTCCAACTGAAAAACTTAGCTTTGATATCTTGTGCCAATGCTTGGGCAGATTCAAATGTGTCCCAAGATGAGTTTTTGCTCCATTGATAAACGCAAGTAAACAACTTTTCAATCACGTTTTCTTCATTGATTTCCAGGTCATCAATGCCCAAGCTTTCCAAGAAGCCCTTCAAACCAAATGTATTTATGCCCTTTTTTATCATTTCAGCCACCATAACAGCGCAAATTGAAGAATCAGCACCCCCACTCAATGAAAGTACAAACCCTTTACTGTGGCTTTTTCTCAAATAATCGTAAAGCCCTAATGTCAATGCACCCAAAAGTTCTTGTTCTTTTTCATAAACATCAAAATTAGGTTGGACTTCAATAGCTGATAACTCTTCAAATTCAACAATAGCCATTTGAACTTTCTCAAATCTGAATCTTTGGTTTTTAGCAACCAATCCTTGACTAGGAGAAGCAATCATCAATTCTCCATCATAAATGATTCGACCTGCTTCATTTCCCA
>JBDNDT010000009.1:0-17212 GCA_046718985.1 Cytophagales bacterium | reverse complement strand
TGTTTAATGGTGAAAGAAGGAAAAAAGAAAAAATGTAAAGCTTTATAATTTTGAGACTTACGCCAGCTTTTATAGACGATTCTTTCCTCAAAATGTCGATAACCTGAAATTCTTCTTTCAATTGCCCAAGAACCTGAAATGATGTTTGAGCCTAGATTGGGTTGCCTAATAGTTGCATTTGAGGCATGGTTGAAATTGACAGCCATGATCATATTGGTGTTTTTGACGAAGGGTCTCTTATAAGAAAAGCCAAAAGTGCCGGAATAACTGGCCGGAGAACTGATAATTTGGTTATGTTGGTTTCTGTAAACATGAAAATAATTAGAATAAAAAGCCAGACCAAGACCTAGCTTGATGAACAATTCACTTTTGTTTCCTCTTGCCAAAATCAAATCAGCATAAGGGGTGGTGTGAATTGCGTTTCCATAAATCTCAACATTTCGCATGTTAATAAAAAGAAGTTGGATGCCTAAACGGGGCATGTTATTCGCCCAATGCCATTCTTTTTGACCTTTAGTTTGGTTAACGAGGTCGAGTTCCCAAGCATAAGGATAAACCGAAGGTAAGTTTTGAATTTTTTCTCGATGTTTCCATAGCCAACCATAATGAATTTGTGTGCTTAAAAACCACTCGCTGCGTTCTTTGTTACTCTTCAAGCTGTCTAAAACAGATTGTGAAAATAAAGTATAAAAACAGAACAGAATAATAAACAGTAAAAAGTTGGCAGATCGAGTCATTTATTCAAACAAACCTGTAAATAATTTTTGAAGCCACAAAATAAAGACTATTTATCATTTCGCTGAGTAAAATTTATTTAAAATTGATAAAACAGGATTTTGAAAAAAAAATAGAAAAAGGTTAGTTGCTTAAAGAAGGTTTTTAATGTCAAACTTATTGCATTAGTTGTGGTTCAAATATAACAATAACCAATAAAAAGACATTAAATCAATGTTTAAGCTATTTAATAGTTCAAGCTGTATCAATATAAATGCTTGTTTTTTATAAAACCAAAATAATAAAATTCCAATTATTTTTAGGATTATTTCTTACATTTGTGAACTATACGAAATCCTGAAAAAGGACAAACCAACAACTATATTATGAATTTTATTAACCTAATGAAGAAACTATGTTTTTTCAACATTAGAATTATTTCTTTTTGGGCATTATACATGCTGTTCATTTTGGCTTCTTTTGGAAAAGAACAGGAAATTGACACTGTGATGCTCAACAATCAATTTAGCTTTGGAAATAACATACTTGATAACAATAAATTGTTGATTTTCAAAGATTCACAAGGTGTCGAAACATCACAATCAATCTTATCAAAAACTCACTTATTCCAAAAATCTGCAAACAAATATCCTGACAATGGGGGAGGAGAAAGTGATTTTTGGGTACACTTCAAAGCCGGTTTTGAACATAATTGTCCTGATCATTTGGTGGATATTCATTCTCCCAATGCAAGATTGCTGAAACTTTACAAAAGGGTAGGGGATAGCCTTGTTTTTTTGGGTCAAACAGGAGCTGAACTGCCCATCTTTCAAAGAGCTTATCATTATAAAAACTTGCTCATTGGGCTGGAAGCAAATAGAGGAGCAGTTGTTGATTATTATGTTTGGGTGAAAAAAGGAAGATTTTGCAGATTCGATTTTTTTCTAACTCCTTACAATAAACTGATTTCCTATGGCTGCGGTGAATATTTGCTCCTAGGGATTTTCTATGGACTTTTAATCATTTTATCTCTCTTCAAACTGATTCTTTATTTTTCACTGAAAGACAAAGTGTTCCTTTCTTATGTAGCTTTGTTGTTTTCTGCCGGATTAAAAACACTTTCTGAAGACCGACTGGGAGCGCAATATCTTTGGCAAAATTATCCGGAGTTTAGTTATTGGTTGGGTGTCCATATAGCTCCTTGGTTAGTGTTATTTTCTTTTTCATGGTTTGTTTATTCTTATCTGAGAATCAAATTAGGCACCACCACTTGGTGCAAATGGTTCATCACTTCCATGTTTTTGAACCTTAGTATTCATTTATATTGTCTATTTTTCTTAAATGACTATCTGAATTTCAACACTTTTTTCTTTTTGCCTTATTTGTTTTTGACCTTCATCAGTTTTTCAAGCTATAAAAAGAAAAAGTTCAACTCCTTATATTTCATCATTGCAAACATTCTGTTTGTAGGCATAGTGATCATTGATTTGCTTAGGCATCAAAGATTCGTTTTCGGAAGTCCTGTAGTGATTTTCAGTTTTTATATTTTTATGTTTTTCCAATCGCTCTTCCTTGCACTATCAATATTTGACAGATTAAAGATGCTGGTTCAAGAAAGAGAAAAACTTCTCAAATCGCAGTTGAGGAATGCTCAAAGGATTTTATTAAATGACTATAAACCGCTTTCCATAAATCCTAAGCTAGAAAATACATTTCAACCCCTAATTGAAACCAAACAAACCAAATCTCAATTAATCTCACCTTCAACGATTGAAGTTGATTTTGTGGCATTTTTGAAAAGCTTAATTATCATGATTGAAAGTGATTTGAATGACAGCGAAAAAAGAATCGTTGCATCAAGTTTTGAACATGACATGGACTCATTTTTTTGTGAAATTGAAACAGATTTGATAGACCTTGTCTGTTTCCCATTGATTTATCAGGCATTTTTGAAAAGTTCTAACAATGAAATTCTAGACATTAAATTAAGAAAACCAAATGAACAGTTTTTTGAACTACAATTAAGATTTTTTCATGATGATAATATGGTTTTTTTACCTGAAAATTTGAGAAAATCAAAGCATTATCTAGAAGAACTCGGAGGAAATTTAATCCTAAATCAACAAATGAATGAAACATTTTTAAAATTGATTTTACCCGATAAATGTTTCAAGAGTTTAAACTTTAGAGAAGTCATTGAAGAAGACAAAGAACATTTGATTTCAGATAATAATAATAATCCATCAATAGAATCAATTGAGTTCTTAAATTATGTTAACCATATAATTGAGCAAAATTTAGATAATCCTGATTTGAATGTGGATGCTATGGTGAAAGAGTTGGGTATGAGTAGAGCTCAATTGTATCGAAGATTCTCAGAATTGATAAAGATTTCTGTTAAAGACTACATCAATATTTATCGAATAAAAAAAGCGAAAGAGATTATTGAAACAGAAAACCTATCCATCAAAGAGGTGATGATTCGAGTGGGTTTTAATAACAGAAATCATTTCATCAAATGTTTCAAAGATGTTATTGGTGACTTGCCTTCAAATTTCAAAAAAACAATCTACAAATAATGGTGCATTTCATTTTCTCATTTTAATGATTGTAAACCGGAGCTAATGACATATTCCAAAATTAATCAATTGCTTAATCATCAAACAAAAAACCCTTCAAGGATTAAAAGTGGTAAACAGAAAAGGCTTTAGAATAGATAAAACACTCGAAGGCTTCTTTCTTAATGATTCATTTGACATAATCATTTTGTTAATGCAAGGATATTGAAATAAGGTGGATTTAATGTTTAGCTGTTATTGGTTAACATAATATAAATTATATAACAAAATACTAAACTTTCTTCATTAGCCAAATTATTAAATAATTATTGATGCTGTGTTAAATCTTGTTAACATATCCATAACTTTGCTCAGTCTTTAAATTCATTTTTTGTTGTGATAGCAAGAAAAATATCCGTACCGACAGTTGCTGTGATTGGTGGCGGAAGTTGGGCAACCGCACTGGTAAAAATTCTTTCAGAAAACGACTTGAAAGTCAAATGGTGGATGAGAAACAAAGAAGCCGTTTCTCATATCAAAAATTATGGGCATAATCCTCATTATCTCAGTGATGTCCATATCAACACCAGAAAAGTGAAAGTGGATTCATCCATTATCAAAACCATGGAGGGTGTTGAAACTGTGATTTTAGCCGTGCCTGCCGCATTTGTTAAAGAAGCTTTAGAGCCTTTAAACAAAGAACATTTCAAAGGTGTGCAAGTGGTTTCTGCTGTCAAAGGCATGATTCCGGGTGAGAATCTGTTGATTTCAGAATTTATAGAGAAAAAATATTTTGTCCACGAAACTGATTTGCTTGCCATTGGAGGCCCCTGCCATTCTGAAGAAGTTGCTTTGGAGAAACAATCGTTTCTCACCATTGCCTGTAAAGATTACACCAATGGGCTGGCTTTTTCTCAATTTCTCAACTGTAGATTTGTCAAAACTCATTGCTTGACAGATATTTATGGAATGGAATATGCTTCAATCTTAAAAAACATTTATTCCATAGCATGTGGCATTTCTCATGGTCTCAATTTTGGTGATAATTTCCAAGCTGTGTTGGTGTCAAATGCCATGCAAGAAATGAAACGATTTTTAGATGCAAAATGTCCTCAAAGCAATCGAGATTTGAATGATTCTGCTTATTTGGGTGATTTGTTGGTCACTTGTTATTCACAATTCAGCAGAAACAGAACATTTGGCGGCATGATCGGAAGAGGCTATTCAGTAAAGTCTGCTCAGCTTGAAATGAGAATGGTTGCAGAAGGTTTTTATGCGGTAAAATGTGTGCATGAGGTGAATAAAAAACTGGAAATTGATATGCCTATATGCAAAGCTGTTTACAATATTCTTTATGAAAAAATCTCACCCTCAGTTGAAATTCAAATCTTAAAAAGTGTGTTGAGATAATAAATATTGGTTAACATAATATTTTTCATCATGAAAGTTATCAAAGAACTTGAACATCAAGGAATCAAAATCACCATCTTTCAATGGAACAATAAATATTTATTGAAATATGAAACCAGAGATTTTGAGCAAACTTATAAAATTCCGCAAACTGAGGTTTTTGATGAAAATGAATTAGTCAATTTGGCAATTAATAATTCCACTCTTGAAAATGTAATTTCCAATTTCAAAAATATGTCAGCGGTTTTAGATGTGTTTTTGAGTTGAAATTCAGAACTTTTTTTTAAAACTACAGTCAATAAACACTTTAGAAACTCCCCTCCCCCCTACTCTATAAATCTTGAAACATCATTGATTTTCAATTCTTTATCAAATGCAATTGCTCAAAATCAAAAAGCCTTTCAGACACATAAATGTCAAAAAGGCTTTTTTAATATACTTATCAAATGCTTTTTTTCTTTGTTTTTAAGATTTATCTTTGTGATGGAACGAGGTCTTTCATTTTTTTTTTGTGTGCCAATGCAAACTGCCCCATTTATTCGGATTGAAAATATCTTTATTCAAACCTTTGTTAGGTTCAACTTCAGTATATTTCTCCATTCTAACTAGTTTTCCATCAGAATAGATTTTAACTTTATTTTCTACCCAAACATTCCCAACAATTTCATGCTCAACATAATGTGCATCTTCCAATTTTCCGGTTTCTTTAGATTTATTGATATTTCTTACCAAATAAAGATTTTCTTTATCAATCCAAAATTGAGGGCTTTTTTCGTCACCCTTGTTTGCACCCACAACATATACCGGTTTATCATCCCACACATCTTCTCTAAAAATTGATGTGTTATACCCTAAGTTTCTCAGTTTGCTGAGTGATTCTTTTGGTTCAATGAAATAAATATCTCCGGTGAGCAATAACACATCGTTCAATTCAAGTTCTTTTTTCACCAATTTGCCTTCTTTGAAAAAGTAAGCTGAATCATTGTGATGAATCACACCATCTATGTTTGGAGTGAAACCAATGTCTATTCTATATTTTCCCGGAAAATGAAATGCTTCATAACAAGTGGTGAGTTCTGTTTTTCCATTCTCTAAATAATTTGTATTCATTTGAATGAATGTAATGTCTTTGTTGAACTTCCCGACATACTTTTTGTGCATCTCAGTAACAAGCTTTTCAGATGAATTAATCTGAGCACTTGCAATAAACATATTCAAAATCAGGGTGATTAGTATTGGGGTTTTCAAACTTGTCATCATTGAATGAGATGTTTAATGTTCAATCATTTTTAAGTTACGTTTTTTTTCTATTCAAGTTTGATGCCAAAAATGGTTTTTAACAAAAATGATAAATTTTTTTAAGATTAAATCATCAATTTAAACTCCGAAACAAATTCTCGAATGCTATATAAACAATTAATTATTAAGAGATTAAAATCATTCTTTCCGTGATTTTAAATTTAATTGTGTTTAGCAGGTTCTAAAATAAATATCATTGATTTGTAAGAAAAAAACTGAAAACATGATTTCTAACAGATGCTATTAAGATGTTCTTAAAATAAAAACCATTATTTCACTCTCAGGCTATCCCATTGCAAAGAGCTTACAAGAAAAACACCCAAAGCACCATTGTTAAACTTGCTTTTGACGTTTGCCGGAGGGCCATCGAACAGACCACCTGAGTTATTCATTTGGTTGCTGATTGCTGTGAGATAATCATACTCATCTTTTCCTACTGAAAGCATAACTGCTCTTGCCAAATCATCTTTTTTGAAAACACCGGGAAGTTCAACTCCTTCAATCCTGTCTTGAAAAAATCTGCTTTCAGCCAAAAAAATAACTTGTCTGTTATCATCATCCATGTTTCTTGTCAATAAAGAATCATTTCTATATACCCTTAAAAATAAATAGGGTGCTGTTTGATTATCTTTACCTCCCCATAAATATACGTAATAGCCATCTTTGCTCACTCCCGGCTCTGTTTCAAGTCTGAATCTGGAAGTTAGACTATCTACTAATTTACGCCCCGGTGCTACAGGTGTCATTTTGGAAGCGTAACTATAAGTGATTGAACCTACAGTAACATTTAACCTAATTTCTTGGTTTTTGGCTGTCAGTCCTAAGGGGCTAAGGGGTTTATAATAACCTTCTTTATCATAATTGAACTGCCAACTGTTTCCTTCATCATCTGTGACAGTGACAACAGCATCTTCTACAAATGGAACTGCTTGAGGTTCAAAAAAACTTGCACTTTTAGTGATCCTCACATAAGAAGACTCAACCTCTTCGTTGTCAGTAACTTGACCGAAAATTACTATTCTGGGTTCTCCGCCTTTGGGAATAATGTTCAACCTCACAGGGTCTGAAGCACATGAAATTAAAAATATAGCATATAAACTTGAAACAATGAGTGATAATGACTTCATGATTAAAACGAAATTTGATAGCTTATTGATGGAAGAATAGGAAATAACCAATACATATTGATGACTTTCTTGTTTTCAATCGGTCGTCCATTTGAATCGTTTTCGTTGTCAACTGTCACTATGAAAGGGTTCTTTCTGTTGTAAAGGTTATAGAACGAAATATTGAATGATTTTTCTATTTTTTCATTTTTCTTAGATCTCCATTTTTTGGTTGCTGAGAAATCCAGGCGGTGGAATGCAGGCATCACATATCCGTTTCTTTCGGTGTAAAGCGGAACATTATAACCACCAACATCATAAAAACCGGCAGGTAAAGACATTGGTCTTCCTGTTGAATATACCCAAGCTCCTGAAATGTTCCACTTAGGGGTTAATTCATAAGAAGCCACAAGATTAGCATTGTGTCTTCTGTCATAATCAGCCCTATACCTTTCTCCGCCATTCACATCTGCAATCTGGCGTTCAGCTTTTGATAAAGTATAGCTGATCCATCCTGTTAATTTTCCTGAATTTTTTTTCACAAAAAACTCAATTCCATAGCTCCAGCCTTTTCCTTGTCTCACCTCTGTTTCAACATGAGGGTTGAGCAAAATGTCAGAATTGTCTTTGAAATCTGTGACATCATGAAATTCTTTGTAATAAGTTTCAACCGATGTTTCGATTTTGTTATCAAAAAGATTTTTGAAATATCCAACAGCCACTTGATCGGCATATTGAGGTAAAATATGTTGTGTGCTAGGGATCCAAACTGCGGTGGGCAATGGTATGGTTGATTGTGAAAGCAAATGCAAGAACTGATAAGTTCTGTTATAAGATGATTTGATAGATGAACTGGTGTTGAGGGTGTATCTCAAGGCCAATCTCGGTTCAAGTCCTCCATAGGTTTTGATGGGTTGAAAAGCACCATAACTTAATGTATCTACTATGTTTTCTCTTCTTCGATCTCCATTATATTTAAAGACTTTTGAATTGCCCATTTGAGAGAATATAGTGTATCTAAGACCATATTGCAAATGCCATCTAGCTCCCAATTTTTGATCGTTGCTTGCATAAATCGCCATTTCTCCGGCATTGTATTGGTCAAGTTGAATAGGTGAAAACACTGAACCAGCAGAACTAGGGGTGATTTTTCCGGGCTGAAATGTTCTGTAAGTCATCACAGCTCCAAATTTTAATTCGTTTTGAGGATTCAAGAAATATGTAAAATCTTGTTTCAAAGCTGTTTCTTTCAAGTTTGATGTCCAATCAAACCCTACGGCACCGGATCTGATTCCCAAACCATAATTGAAGTTGCTATAAATCAATGTGGTGTTTGAAAAAAGTCGATCATTGAATAAGTGATTCCATCTGAAAGTTCCCGTTCCATTTCCCCAATTCAAGCCAAAAACACCAAACTTCAACACATCTCTACCAAAATATCCTGCAATGAATATCCTGTTTTTCTCGTTGATGTTGAAATTCATTTTGGCATTGATATCATAAAAATATAGCTGATTGCTTCTGCTTTGAGGGTTAGGACTCAGTTTCAAGAACATATCTACATATGTTCTTCTTGCAGAGACAAAAAAACTGGACTTTTCCTTTTTCAATGGACCTTCCAAAGAAACTTTGGAACTGATGAGTCCAATGCTTGCAATCCCACCAAATTTTTTGTTGTTTCCATCTTTTGTTCTGATATCCAACAGGGATGATAATCTGCCTCCATATTGTGCAGGAATTCCACCTTTGTAAATCTCTGCTGACTTAACAGCATCAGCATTGAAAACAGAAAAGAAACCCAATAAGTGTGAAGCATTATAAACAGGAGCTTCATCTAATAATATCAAATTTTGATCGGCTCCCCCACCCCTCACAAAAAAACCTGTTGTTCCTTCACCAGCATTTTGAATACCCGGCAATGTTTGAATATTTTTGATGATATCCACCTCCCCAAAAAGCGCAGGAAGGTTTTTTATTTGTTTAATATCTAAGGTGTTTGAACTCATTTTGATGTTTGAAACGTTATCATCAGGCTTTTTCTCTGTGATCACTACTTCTTCCATTTCTTTGACATCTTCCTGAAGAGAAAAATTCAACTTTTGATTGGCATTTAAGTTGATACTTTTTTCAATGTTTTTATAGCCGATATATTGAATAACAATCACATATTCTCCCTCGGGCATGGTGAGAGAAAAGAAGCCATATTCATTTGTAGCCACCGCATATTTAGTGTTTTTTGCCATCACGGTTGCCCCAATGAGGTCTTCACCGTTTTTGTTATCTTTCACATAGCCACTGATGGTGAATTTGCTTTGCGCCTGTATTTGACATACGAAAAATACAAATAACAAAAACAGCGATTTGTTATAAAAATTTGCCATTTCTTAAAAAAGGGTTAAATCCCTGCAAATCTAGAAAACTTGTATTAAAGTCAAAAGAGTTTTTTTGTTTTTATAGAAAAACAAAAAAATGCGTAAAAATAGTTCGAAAATATTTTAAATAAAAAATCTATAAAAAACAAAAACCTTTACAATTTAAACTTTTTTTAATAAGAATTCTTTCGTTTCTGATTAAACAGCTCTATTGTATAAAATACAAAAACAGTTAACATCGTGCTGCAAACGATTTTTAATAATGTCCATCCGAAATTTTTTAAACTCATGCTTTCAACCAAGTGCAGGACAAAAACGTGAACAAAAACACAGATGCTCACATAACTTAAAAACCAACTTAAACCCATAGAATTTAATGAAATATCAGTGTTTTTGTCATATCCTCCGGTGGGTGTCAAACTTTGAATCCAAAACGACCTCAAAAATGCAGTTAACACACAGGTGAAAATGTGCATGCCTAATGTGTCACTGAAAATATCAATTATCAAGCCTACAAAAAAAGCAAAAGTCATCAACACTGAGCGATTGGTGTCAATGGGCCACATCAAAATGCAGGAAACATAAACAAATCCGAAAGCGACACCAAAGAGTGCATTGTCTCTGAAAATCAGCAATTGCATCATCAACATGATCACAAAATAGCCTAATCTTTGAAATGGAAAGCTACTCATTTGACCTGATTTAATTTTTGGATGCTGTCAATCTCTTGTCTGAATTTGTTGTTAACAAGATATACATATTTAACAGACGAAAAATCTGTACTCAATTTTAACAATATCCTATAAGTTGATTCATCACCTTTTATATCAATTTTCTCTATTGTGCCTACCATCACCCCCTCAGGAAAAACTTCACCAAAGCCTGATGTCACCACACTGTCTCCTATTTCAACGGGTATGTGTCTTGGCATGAACAAAAACGTAGCTCTTTTTGAATCGAAACCTTCCCAAATCAACGAACCGAAAGAATTAGATTTTTTATGCTTCACTGAAACCTTCACATCGCTGTGCAAAACAGAATAAACGGTAGCAAAATTTTTAGAAGCGGTTTTTACTATGCCCACAACACCTTTGTCAGAAATCACTCCCATAGAAGGTTTCACACCATCACCCCAACCCTTGTTCAAGGTGATGAAATTGTTTATCCTGTCAACTGAATTGTTGATTACCCTGGCTTTGAAATAAGAAAACTGTTCTTTCTTGATGCTGTCATTTTTGGAAATTGAACTGTCAGAAAGATAAGTCAATTTTTCAAGCTGCGACCTTAAAAAAGCGTTTTCATCAGCCAAACCGTCATTGGTCTCCTTCAGTGAAAGGTAATTTTGCACTTGGCTCACTTTTCTCAAATATGAACCTACCAAATAATTTGATGAGTTGAGCGCAGCAATGCCTTGAAATGTGTTGTTGGCAACAATCAAAGAAACTGCAATGAACTCCAACAGCAAGAGGTATAAAAAAGTCTTGTATTTGTTGAATAAAGCAATTAACCTATACATGACATTTTTTAATCAACAGGCCATCAATTCATCAACACTGTTCTGTAAGCCGGAATATTTTTCAATGCAAGTCCGGTTCCTCTCACAACAGCTCTCAAAGGATCTTCTGCAATGTGAATTTTTAGTTTTGTTTTGTTAGACAATCTTTTGTCAAGACCTCTCAACAATGCTCCACCACCTGTCAGGTGAATTCCATTGTCATAAATATCAGCAGAAAGCTCAGGTGGAGAAATTTCTAATGCTTTTAGCACCGCTTCTTCAATTTTTGAAACAGATTTGTCTAAAGCATAAGCAATCTCAGAATAACTAACTTTGATTACCTTAGGAATTCCGGTCATCAAATCTCTACCCCTGATTTCATAATCTTCCGGTGGATTTTCTAACTCGGTCAACGCTGATCCAACTTCAATTTTAACTCTTTCAGCGGTTCTTTCACCAATCAACAAATTGTGTTGGCGACGCATATAATCCAACACGTCTCTGTTGAACACATCACCTGCCACTCTGATACTTTGGTCGCAGACAATTCCCGAAAGCGCTATCACAGCAATCTCAGTGGTTCCACCGCCAATATCAACCACCATTGAACCAACAGGTCTTTCAATATCAATACCTATCCCCAAAGCAGCTGCAATCGGTTCATATATCAAATAAACTTCTTTCGCACCTGCTCGGTCAGCAGACTCTTTAACTGCTCTTTTTTCAACTTCTGTGATGCCTGATGGAATGCAAATCACCATTCTATGTTGAGGAGGCAAAAATTTCCTGCCTTTTTCGGTCATTTTAATCATTCCCCTGATCATGTTTTCTGCCGCAGTGAAATCAGCAATCACACCATCTTTCAAAGGCCTGATGGTTTTTATGTTTTCATGTGTCTTTTCATGCATCTGCATAGCCTCTCTCCCAATTGCCAACACACGACCATTCAGTTTGTCCATCGCAATGATTGAAGGCTCATCCACCACAATTTTATCGTTACATATTATCAAAGTATTGGCAGTGCCTAAGTCAATAGCCAAATCAGTGGTGAAAAAATCAAATAATCCCATTTCGTGTATGAATTCCTTTTCTTAAATGAATAAGTACAATACGCAAAGGTAAAAATTAGTGTTAAATATCAATCTCGTTTCTAAACTTTAATGCAAAAAAATCTATGAACATCAAACTTTGCTCATAAATGGTTCTCTTTTTTGCTCAACTGTTTTTGATATTTCTTAAAAACATGTCGAATAGAATTGTAGCTTTTCTCTGTCAACAATTCTTTCACTTCATCCACACTGAACCAAGCAATTTTTTCAATACCTTCCTCAATTTGGGGTTTCATGTCATGGTCATCGAGGCAATTCATCAAAAACCACTCAGTTTTTTTGAGATATGATTTTCCGCTCTTTGTCAAATAAGAGTGCCAAGTGTTCACAAGTTCTTTGACTATTTCAGCCTTCACGCCACATTCTTCCTCAATTTCTCTCACAGCACATTCCTTACTGGTTTCTCCATCATCCATTTTGCCTTTTGGCAAATCCCAAAAACCTAAGCGATATATCAACAAAATTTTATCATCTTTCAACACCAAACCACCCGCCGCTTTGATTATTTTGAAGTGTTTTTTGATATAATTAAATGTAAGCTCTTTGTTTTCAGTGAGAATAGTCAAACTTTTTAAATGATTCATTTTCGCTAAATGAATGAGCCTCACAACAGTAGAAACATTTTTGGCAAAAGGAAAACGCATCAACACATCACCTTTGAAATGGTCAGGCACAATATCTTGCCCCCTTTCAATGATTCTATCATGGGTTTTGTTCAATAATTTTGAGGTCAACCCTTCAATCTTAATCGGCAAATCATTGACAAACAGCCTCATAACTTATTTTTTATTTCTTTCTTTCAACACCTCAACAACATCCTTCAAAGTCAAGTCTTTTGCACTCAACAACACCAAATAATGAAACAATAAATCAGCCGCCTCATTTTTCAACAAATCAGGTCTTGAACCGTCAATTGCCTCAATCACCAATTCAACAGCTTCTTCACCAACCTTTTGCGCAACTTTGTTGATGCCTTTTTTGAAAAGTGAATGCGTATATGAACTTGAATCAGGGTTGATTTTTCTTTTGTGAATCAAATTTTCCAAATCGGCAATAAATGTCAAATGATTGGCTTCGTTTTTTTCAAAAAAGCAAGTATCAGCACCCGTGTGGCACACCACCCCTACCGGCTTAGCTTTCACCAAAATCGTGTCTTTGTCGCAGTCAATCAACAAGTCTTCAACATTCAAAAACAAACCAGAGGTTTCACCTTTTGTCCACAATCTATTCTTTGTTCTGCTGAAAAATGTAACTTTTTTCTCAGCAATTGTTTTTTGGAGAGCTTCTTCATTCATGAAACCCACCATCAACACTTTTTGTGTCACACTGTCTTGAACCACTGCAGGAACCAAGCCACCATGCTTGGCAAAATCAATATCCATCATCCAAAATTTGATGGCAATTTAAGAATTGTTTCTTATTGAATGTTTCAAATTCTTCAAAACTGTCAATTCATTCTTACAAATGAACCTTTTTTATTGAAATTTTAAGCAAAATCCGGCAGTTTTTGGCTTTGAAGTTGAAAAATGTTTTTGAAAACTAATTTTTTAAAAATGATTTTGGGCAACCCGCCTTGAGGGCGGCCGGGCTGGCGAGGCTCGCTCTTTTTTTGTTCCGTTTCACTACACAAAAAAAGGAGCTCAAACAAACCCCGCCATCCCTGTTGCGGCTAACGCAAGAGTAAATATAACAAACCAGAAGATAGTTCAAGCATTTGTTAGGTCAAACTCATTATAAAATATACATTTTAATATTTATTTGAATAATACAATAAAACTCCCTCTCGGGAGCTTTACACTTCCTAGTCTCAAACATTATTATTTTTTAAAACCAGACTTTTTGAGATGCCTTTTTACACTAGCCTTGTATCCGGTATTTGATAACAAAATTTAGCATTTAACTATCTAAATATCAAATATATAGATTGATTTTTTGAATCTTTTTCACATCTGCTTTTCCTTGTTTTTTTTCTTATTGTTTAGAGCAAAACATCAAAACCTCTTCATCTCAAAAAGTCTCATCTCAAGGCTGAATATTTCCTTTTCTTCTATCTTTGGAAAATTGTCTGTTCCCCGAAGGATTAACAAGGAAAATATTAGGTATTCTATGAATGAAATTCTTTTTTTTAACTTTTTTGGCAACCATCAGCGGAATCACCGATTGTGATGAAATATAACAATTTGGAAAACTCAAAATCAGAAGGTTAAAAAATTTTTTTCCTTATAAACCTGCTGTTCCTTTACATGATACGATCAGCAGGATCTTTGCCCATTTAGCCCCCCAAGCATTATGTGAATGTTTTACAGAATGAATGGAATATCATAGACAAAATTTTGGTTATGAGGTTATTGCTATAGACGGAAAGTCTGTAAAGGGCTCACAAATCCTAGATCAAAAGGAATGGAAGCTATCTATTATGTTTCTGCCTATGCATCCAAAAATGGATTGGCTTTGAGCCAAAAAGCCACCACCCAAAAGAGCAATGAAATAACAGCCATACCTATTCTTTTATTTTTGATTGACTGCAAAAGGATGCATCATCACCGCAGACGCTCTATACTTCCAAACCGACATTGCTGAGAAAATGCTAGATAAAAAAGCTGATTACTTGCTGACTTTCAAGGGAAACTATATTGAAGCAGAAAGGTGGGATAAAAAAATTATGAACACAAATCAGAAATAAAATATTATATAACGAGCTTAAAACTAGACGCAAAGTTGATAAACGAAAGTGTAAGAAGTCACTGGATAATAGAAAACCAGCTACATCGGCGTTTGGACGTTACTTTCAAAGAAGACGCATCTCGCAAAAGAAAAAATCATTCAACGGTCAACTTTTCCATTGTATTGAATTTGCTCAAAAAAATAAACAACAAAGCTCAAAAAATGAAGAAAATTAATTGCCTTACTAGATGATAATCAGCGTGAAAACTTTATTTTTGGAGCTTAAATGCATTTGCTCTGAACAAATCTAATTTTATTTTGCAAATGTCAGATTTGTTCTTACCTTTGCAACCCCAAAACATGCCTAGGTGGCGGAACTGGTAGACGCGCACGACTCAAAATCGTGTGCCCAAAAGGCGTGCCGGTTCGATTCCGGCCCTGGGTACTTCAAAAAAGCGAGCTTGTCTCGCTTTTTTTTTATTCTTTTAATGATGCCCTCACCAATTCACTTACTTCTTCCCCTCTGTTGTGAATCATCAAATGACCTCCACCCTTGATCCAATGACAGTTTTTGATTTTTTCTTTGGTGAAAATCCTGTCTGCATCACCATGAATATGCACAATCGGTGTTGAAATCAAACCACCTTTCCATGTCATCACTTGTTTGATAGACCATTTTAAGAAATCACTCTCAGTGTCTCTTATGATAGCCTTGAGCAATTTGGATTCTTCTTTGGTTTTGGTTCCAAAATAATAGTCACCGGTCAACAGATTAGACCACTTTAAAAACCACTTAGGCACAATTCTATATACAGCTGATTTTCTGATTAATGACAAAGCAAAGCCAAATTCATCAGGTGACTTGACACTGGAAATAATAATTAACTTCCTCACAGGAATCAATCTTGATATTTCTTGGGCAACGATTCCGCCGAAAGACATTCCTATGATGTCTATTTTTTGAGTTAAGTCAATTTGATTTATAAGCCTCTTGCAGTAATCCTTCAAGCTTTCGCCAGATGATTCTTTAATCCAGACGATGTGTTTAAATTCATGTTCAGAACCAAGATTCAATTTGGTAAACATTCTTGCATCGGCACCCAAACCACTAATGAGATAAACCATAAAAGATAATGTATAAACGAAGCTTAATTATTCAAAAAAGTATTTTCAGGAATCAAGATATGATATTTCCAAACAAAATTGAAAAATTTCAAGAAAAAGTTTGCTTTTTATCATACATGCACTAACTTTGCATTGAACAATAGCAATAAAAAATTGCACTTAACAAATGAAATTGATTAATACAGCCTTGATGGCTTTAACGATAGTGTTTTTTGCGTCCTGCAGTGCCAAAGGTAGTTTCGCGAAGTCCCAGACTGGAAAAACCAGAACCGTTTCTTCTGCAAAATACCATTAATTTGGCGAGTGTACCCAACTTGTATCAGAAGTTAAAAAGGCTGTGTTTTTTGCACAGCCTTTTTTCATCTAAAATCTTACGAGAAATCAATTTGGATTGTCTTCCTTGATGGATAGAAAGTTGATCAAAATTTGGAAAGCATATAAGCTTATGAAGAAAAGGATGGTCATCAAATTGAAAAAAGGAAATGCTTTCAAAATCAACATTGATGAACTAAATGAAAAAAACAACATTAAGAAAAACAACAATTTCAAAGCCCACTGTTTGTCAAATTGATTGAAAAATGTTGAACCCGGGATGGATAACAACAATGCGAACACGCCTGCATAAACAAGATATCCGAAATCAGCCAGATAACCAATTAAAAAGCAAAACAAAGAAAACAGCAAACAGACAGCAACTAGATTTGCATTTTTTTTCTCAAAAGGTTTTAGCAGATAATCACCATAGCGATTAAACCTTAAAAATACATTGGAAATAGGAACAATTAGCCATGTTAGCAAAACAGCACCTGCAAACAGATATATGATCGGATTGATGAACGGACTAAGCGATTGGTTTCTTTCTGAAACTTCGTTAAGGATCTTGGAAAGCATCCAGATGCCTATAATAACTCCCCATTGATATTTTGAAGTGAGTTTTGACATCCAAAACTGATATTTTAAAAAAATCCTATACAAAAAATTTCCTGCCTTGATGGCTTCTTTCATTCCTTCTTTAGAAACTTCAAGGGTGGGGTCAATCTTCAGGGATTCTTGAAAATGTAATAAGGCTTTTTTATGGTCTCCGGTTTCCAAAAGATTCCATCCATAACTCGCATGAGTATAAGGATTGTTTGGGTCTTCAGAAAGTGCACCTTCTATGGTTTTGAACGATTCTTTACTTCTTTTCAGCTTGATCAATGCCAAGCTCATTGTGTTCAAGGCATCGAGATTTTGAGAGTCCAATTCCAGCGCTTTTTCGCTGAACATGAGGGATTGTTCAAAATTCTTTCTTAAATAATAAATCTTAGACAATAGAGTGTAAAACTCAGCTTGGTTAGGGGAAATGCTAATGGCTATTTCT
>JBDNDT010000089.1:0-8098 GCA_046718985.1 Cytophagales bacterium | reverse complement strand
AAAATCAACCGGCATTTGAAGAAGCCCAAAAAAATCTTATCCTTTTTGAAAACGAAAAGTCGCTTTTATCAGAAAAAATTATCCCACTTAGAAATAAAGTGGAACAATTGAGCATGCAACTTGCACAAGATAGCAACAAATTGGTTCAAACCTCTTCAAAAATAGAATCTCTGAACAAAGAAATTGAATATAAACAACAGACCCTTGAAACTTCCATTCAAAGGTTGCAATCCCTCAAATCAGAACAATCAAAAATTGAAGAAGAAACCAAGATTCTTCTTGAAAACACAAACCTTGAAGATGACCATTTGATTGCTCTTTATGAAGAAAAAGAAAATCTCGAAAACGGTTTGAGAGAGGCAGAAGTTTATTATTACAAAATCAGAGCCTCTATTGATGAACTCGAAAAAGAAAACAAAGAAACATTTAGGAAAAGAGAAAATGCAGATTCGCTTATCATGGAGTTGCAAAACACGCTAAATTCCTCAGTTGTTGAATTTGCCTCAGTGAAAGAAAGATTGATTGTTGAATTTCAGATTGATATTGACCAAGAATTGGAGAAAAACCCCAATATTCCAGAAATATCTGAAAATGAACTTTCAGAACTGAAAAGACGAAATGAATCGGTGAAGGCGTCCATTGACAAAATCGGGCCAATTAATCCCATGGCAATGGAAGCTTATCAAGAAATCAATCAAAGACATCAATTCATCACAAGTCAAAAAAACGACCTTTTAGAGGCTAAAAACATATTGACCCAAACAATATCTGAAATAGACGAAGTGGCCAAAACCACCTTTTTAGAAGCATTCACCAACATCAGAGAGAATTTTATCAAAGTTTTCCGTTCATTGTTCAGTGATGAGGACTCTTGTGATTTGAAATTGGTAAACCCAAATGAACCTACCGAGTCTGACATAGACATCATCGCAAGACCAAAAGGAAAAAGACCATTGACCATCAACCAACTTTCAGGAGGTGAAAAAACATTGACTGCAATTTCGTTGCTTTTTGCGATTTATCTGTTAAAACCGGCTCCATTTTGCATTTTCGATGAAGTTGATGCCCCTTTGGATGATGCCAATATAGATAAGTTCAACAACATTATCAGAAAGTTTTCATCAGAGAGCCAATTCATCATCGTCACACACAACAAAAGAACAATGGCAAGCACAGACATCATTTATGGAGTGACCATGGTTGAGCAAGGAGTTTCAAGAGTTGTTCCCGTTGATTTACGAGAGTTAAATTGAAAACTCAAGCGATATTAATACTTTAAAGAATAATTCATTATTTTAACAGTTTTTTAAATGATTTGGGCAAACCGCTACGCGGCCCGGCTTTCAGGGCTCGCTCTTTTTTGTTCCGCTACGCTACTCAAAAAAGGAGCTCAAACATACCCTTCAATCCGTTTTGCAATGATGTGCAAACCAAAAATTACACATTTTCATTGTTGAAAACTGAAATTAAATTGATTTTTCAAGACCTGAATTCAAACTAGGTTGAATGCTCAAATAGTTTTACACCTGATTTTTTAAGGATTTCATTTTTTACTAATTCTAAGTAATCGGTTGCTGTTCTTTGCAAAATATTAAAAGAATTAGGTTGTTTAGATAGCTAAAAATCAAAATAATTCAGGACAGAAACTCAGGTTTTTCAATGTTCGAAATAATAGTTAAAATCTTGAACAACACAATCAATCTAGGTTCAATTTGAAAATTTGCATCATTGTGAATAGAAAAAAATATTTAAAATAGGTTTAAAAAGTTATTTTTGCACATAAAATTTAAACATCAATCATCCGCTATGCCAATTATCGGTAACCTTCTTCAAAAAGGAATAAAGCTGAGCAAGAGTATTGAGCAAGAAAATACTCCGCCGTTTGAGCTTCAAAAATCTGAACTAAGGAAACTGATTAAAAAAGCCGAAGACACCCAATTTGGAAGAAAATATAAGTTTGAATCTCTTTTAGACAATTTTGGAATTGTTGCTAAAATCAAGAAAAGAAAAGAAAGAGATTTTTATGAACATTGGAAGAAAACGGTTCCTTTGTTCAATTATAACAAAATTCACAAAGAATGGTGGCATAAATCTTTAAATGGAGAACCGGATATCACCTGGCCCGGATTGGTTAGGTATTTTGCATTAAGCTCCGGAACGTCAGAGTCATCAAGCAAGCATATTCCTATTACCGTTGACATGATTAAGGCAATCAAAAAAACAAGTTTAAGGCAAATTTTAGCCTTGAAACATTTTAATTTGCCACCTTCATTGTTTAGCAAAGGGATTTTGATGCTCGGTGGAAGCACAACTTTGAACAGCAGAGGTCATTATTTTGAAGGGGATTTGAGTGGAATCAGTGCTTCTAAAATTCCTTTTTGGTTTCAAAAATTCTACAAACCCGGCAAAGCAATTGCCAAAGAAAGAGATTGGAATCAAAAACTTGATGAAATAACTAAGAGAGCTAAAGATTGGGATATCGGTTACATAGTAGGTGTTCCCGCTTGGATTCAACTGTTAATAGAAAGAATCATTTCTTATTATCAAGTAGAAAACATTCACCAAATATGGCCCAATTTAAATGTGTTTTGTCATGGTGGTGTATCTTTTGAACCTTACAAAGAAGGATTTCAAAAACTTTTGGGTCGTCCCATTCAATACATAGAGACCTATTTGGCATCAGAAGGTTTCATAGCGTTTCAGGTGAGACCTGAAAGAAGAAGCATGAGAATTATTTTGAATGGGGGAATATTTTATGAGTTTGTGCCATTTAATGAGCAAAATTTTGATGAAGATGGCGAGTTGAAGCCGGATGCTGAAACTTTGATGATTGACCAAATTGAAGAAAATAAAGATTATGCAATTTTGCTCAGCACATGTGCAGGAGCATGGAGATACTTGATAGGAGACGTTGTTAAATTGGTTGACAAGAAAAACAATGAAATTGTAATCACGGGGCGAACCAAACACTTTTTGAGTTTATGTGGTGAACATTTGAGCGTTGACAACATGAACAAAGCTGTCAGTGAATTGAGTAAAATCATGAATATCAGTATTCGAGAATTCACCGTTGCCGGTGTACCTTCGGGAACGTTGTTTGGTCATGAGTGGTTTTTAGGTGTTGAAGGAGATGTTAAAAATCAAGACCAAATTGTAAAAATATTGGATGAAAACCTTAAGAAAATCAATGATGATTATGCAACTGAACGAGCACATGCTTTGAAAAATATCACTGTTAATGTTTTGCCGGCTAGTGTTTTTTATGATTGGATGAGAAAAAAAGGTAAAGAAGGTGGTCAAAATAAATTCCCAAGAGTGTTGAGAAAAGGCCAATACGAAGAGTGGAAAGAGTTTATTAAATTAACACTCAATTAATCCGTAAATACTAAATGTTAGCCGCAATAAGAGACGGAATTTTTCTTGGCTTAGGTTTGTCAGTTCTCATTGGGCCTGTTTTTTTTACATTGATTCAAACCAGTATGAACAGAGGATTTAAATCCGCAGTTTTTTTGGCTTTGGGAATTTCATTGAGTGATATTTTTTATGTTGCTATAACATTCATTGGGTTAAGTTCTTTCACAATAAATGAAAATTTTAAGTTTTATCTGGGAACAATCGGAGGTATTATCTTGATTCTCTTTGGACTTTCCATGATTTTTAAAAAGCTTGATAAAAATGTTGAAAACATAAATGTTTCTTCAAAAGAAAGACTCAAATTTTTTTTAAAGGGATTTGCGATCAATGCATTGAATCCCTCTGTAGTTTTTTTTTGGATTGCAACAATGGGAATTGTTACCATTGAATGGGGTTATGAAAAATGGGAAATTCTGATTTTGTTCACCATGTCAATACTCACAGTTTTTTTTACAGACTTATTTAAGTCATTTCTTGCAGATAAATTATCAGGACTATTGACCCCGAAATTTATCAAAACAACAAGTGTTATTATGGGGCTTTTGCTGATTGTTTTCGGAACAAAAATGATGTATGAAACCGGTATGTCAAAAAAGAACTTTGTTGAAAAGACCAATCAACATTTACACTGATTTTGCAGATAAACAGTTAATTTGATTGAAAATTTTACAAATTAATCAGATTGACCATCACAAATTCTTTGTTTTCATTTTTTTTTTGTAATATTCGGTTTCAAATCTTAAACATCATAATTTTAGGTTACATGAGATCAAAATTTATCATTTTCGTTCTTTCTTTTCTTGCGTTAAATTGTTTCTCTCAGAACAGAAAAGCAGCACTTTATAATAATAAAATGTTTGCTGAACAAGAAAAAGTATCATTAGCAATCATCAACTTTTTTAAAGACTTTCAAAATGCTGATTATAACTCATTGGAAAAGCAACACCAAAATATTTTAACACAAATTGACAAATCTTACAAAGTAGTTGCTTCAATGCCGGATTTTGAGAATGATAATAGTTTGAGAGATGCCGCATTGAAATGGTTTAGTGGTTATAAAGAGTCGTTTGAAAATGAGTATAAATTGATGTTGCCTTTGCTCGGAAAGAAGGAAAAAACACAAGAAGACAAAGCAAAACTTGAAGAAATGCATCAAGAACTCATCAAAGAGGAAGAAGAGCTGGATAAAAACTTATTAAAAATTCAAACTGAGTTTGCCAAAAAGCATAATTTAACTCTTGAAGAAACAAAATAACACCTAAAAGAGTAAATTAATAATCATAGACCAATCAAACCCTCATGAATGAAAGTTTGCCGAATGATTTGCTTTTAGATGTCAGAAACCTTAAAGTGGTTTTTAACACAGAAAAAGAATCAACATATGCGGTGAACGATGTTAGTTTTTCTTTGAAAAAAGGAGAAACGCTTGGAATTGTCGGTGAATCAGGCTCAGGAAAATCTGTAAGCTCTTTAGCATTGATGAGGTTAATTTCCCAAACCGGAAAAATTGAAAATGGACAGCTTATTTTCAGATCCAGCCACCAAGGTGTTTTAGATTTGGCTCAATGTGATGAAGGTACAATGATGAAAATCAGGGGAAACGATATTTCCATGATTTTTCAAGAACCCATGACATCACTGAATCCGGTTTACACTTGCGGTAGTCAAGTGATGGAAGCTATCATTCTCCACCAAGGAGTATCCAAACAAGAAGCCAAAGCCAAAACTCTAGAACTTTTCGAAAAAGTTTTATTGCCTAGACCTGAGCATATTTTCAATAGTTATCCTCATCAAATTTCAGGTGGGCAGAAACAAAGGGTGATGATTGCTATGGCTCTTTCATGCAATCCTGATTTGTTGATTGCTGATGAACCCACCACAGCATTAGATGTGACAGTTCAAGCAAAAATTCTTGAAATACTTAAAGGACTGAGAGATAATTTAGGTCTTTCAATCATATTCATCACACACGATTTGGGAGTGATTGCTGAGATTGCTGATAAAGTGATGGTGATGTATCAAGGTAAAGTGATGGAGCACGGTCCTGTTTTGGAAATTTTCAACAATCCTCAACATCCTTATACCAAAGGACTTCTAGCTTGCAGACCAAGGCTTGATTTGAGAATGAAAAAGCTTCCTGTTGTCTCTGATTTCATGAGCACAGACATTGAAGGAAACATCAAAGAAAGAGTAAAAACAAATGAAGACAGTGGTTTTAGTTCATTGGGTGAAGCAATTTTGATGAACTATGTCAGTGATGAAGAAATAGAGGAAAGAAATAATAACTTTAAAACCAAAGAACCACATCTTGTGGTGAAGAATTTAAAAACTTATTTTCCCATCAAAACCGGACTTTTCGGGAAAATAGTCGATTATGTAAAAGCCGTAGATGATGTAAGCTTCGATGTTTACCCCGGCGAAACAGTAGGTTTAGTAGGTGAGTCAGGTTGTGGAAAAACAACCTTGGGAAGAACTATTCTTAGATTGATTGAACCAACAGATGGTGAAATCATTTTTGAAGGAAAGTCTATCAATAAATTAAAAGGTGATGATTTGAGATTGTTAAGAAAAGACATGCAAATCATTTTTCAAGACCCTTACTCTTCTTTGAACCCAAGAATGACAATTGGCGAAGCAATCCTTGAACCGATGAGAGTTTATGGGCTTTATGATTCAGAATTCGCCAGAAAAAAACATGCTATTGAGCTTTTAGAAACCGTAAATCTTCAAAAGAAGCATTTTCAACGTTATCCTTTTGAATTTTCAGGAGGTCAAAGACAACGTGTTTGCATAGCTAGAGCTCTTGCATTGAATCCTAAATTCATTATATGTGATGAGTCTGTATCAGCCTTAGATGTATCTGTTCAAGCACAAGTCCTTAATTTATTGAACAAATTAAAAGACGAATTTGGCTTTACTAATATTTTTATTTCACATGACCTTTCGGTCGTTAAGTTCATGTCAGACAGAATTATTGTGATGAACAAAGGAAAGATTGAGGAGATAGGTTATTCAGAAGAATTATACAAACATCCTAAAAACGAATACACCAAAAACTTGATTAACGCCATTCCAAAAGGTGACATTGAAGAAATCAGAAGAATTCAGTTCCAAAGAATGGATAGACTAAAATTGTTTCAAAATGGTGAAACAACAGATGCTTTTTGATAAATTTTAAACAAAAACATTTAAGATTTGAAGTTTGGAGTGATTGATATTGGATCTAATGCCATGAGATTCCAAGTCACAAAAGTGATTGGCAATGAAAATGATGTGAATTTCAAAAAAATAGAATATATCCGTTTTCCACTCAGATTAGGTGATGATGTTTTCCAAAACGGTGAAATCAGCAAAATCAAAGAAGCTAAATTTGTCAAATTCATGGAAGCCTCAAAAATGCTTTTTGATCTTTATGAAGTGGACGATTATTTGGTTTGTGCAACTTCAGCAATGCGAGAGTCCAAAAATGGCAAAAGAATTGCAGAAGCCGTAAAGAAAAAATGTGGTCTCGAAATTAAGATTATCAGTGGCGAAATTGAAGCATTATACATCAACAACGTTGTTCAACATAATTTGAAAGAAGATAATTATATTCACATTGATGTGGGAGGTGGAAGCACAGAGTTGAACATTTACATTGACAAAGTGAAAGTAGCCAGTGAGTCTTTCAAAATTGGTTCCGTGAGACGCTTAAACAAAATGGACACCCCTGAAGCTTGGCAAGAAATGGAAGATTGGATAAAAACAAATGTCCAAAAAGAAGGAAAATCTTTGGTAGCGATTGGAACGGGAGGTAACATTGGGAAAATATATGATTTGTTCAATGGTTCAAAATCAGAAAGAACCATCAGTTACAAAGCAGTAGAAGAAACCATTGAAAAGGTTAAAAAACTGACACTAGAAGAAAGAATCAATGTGATGATGTTGAACCCCGACCGCGCAGATGTGATTGTACCTGCTTCTGAAATTTACCTATCAGTAATGAATTGGGCAGGTGCAAAAAAAATATTCGTACCTGAGGTTGGTTTGAAAGATGGAATGATTCAAGTGCTTTATGAAAAACATTTTTTAGGTCAAGATTTGACACCGGGGTCAGAAGCACCCAAGAAGAGACTTTTTAGATTTTTCTAAGAATGCGCAATGATGCAGAAGAGATATTAAGTTTACTTGCCTTGTTGCATATTCCCGGCATTGGTGATTTGACAGCTAAGCTGTTATGTAACCATTTTGGGTCTGCAAAAAAAGCATTGTATGCACCAAAAGGCAAACTGTTAGGTATTCATGGAATCGGTGCAAACACAGCGCAAGCGATTTTTGATCAGCAAAAAGAGGCAGTTGACAAAGCAAATAAACAACTAGTGCTTTGTGAGAAACACAATGTTGAAATTGTTTCTTTTTTTTCGAGTGAATATCCTGAACTGCTCAAAAAAAATACAGATGCTCCAACGATTCTTTATGCAAAAGGGAATCTTAATGTATTGAAAAAAGAGAAGATGGTGGCTGTTGTCGGAACAAGGAGTGCAACAACTTATGGAAAAAAAATAACCGAAGAAATCTGCAAAGAATTGGTGGCAAATGACATTTGCGTGGTGAGTGGTTTGGCTTATGGAATTGATATCGTTGCTCACAAATCCACTTTGCAAGCTGAAGGAGAAACCATAGCTGTCTTGGGCGGTGGATAGTC
>JBDNDT010000088.1:0-8131 GCA_046718985.1 Cytophagales bacterium | reverse complement strand
TTTGGCTTCGTGGGGATGCGTTGTTTCATCTTGTTTGATTTTTACATCAGACCAATGTTTTTGGCATTCTTCAATGAGTTGAGCAACTGTTTGGTTTCCTGATACTTCAGGACCGAAATTCCAAGACTCTGCTGTCTGCTTTTTGTTTTCAAGCAGTTGTTGACCAACCAACAAGTAACCGGAAAGGGGTTCAAGAACATGTTGCCAAGGTCTTGTTGCCAAAGGGTTTCTGATGAGTGTTTCTTGGTTTATTGCTGCTTTGGTGAATAAATCGGGCATAATTCTGTCAGCTGCCCAATCACCACCACCAATCACATTTCCTGCTCGGCATGAGGCAACTAACTTATCGGAGTTGTTGAAAAATGATCTGTTTAGAGCAGCGTGAATCAGTTCTGCACATCCTTTTGAAGCACTGTAAGGGTCATAACCACCCATAGCTTCATTCTCGCGATAACCCCAAATCCATTCCTTGTTTTCATAACACTTGTCACTGGTGATATTTACCAAAGCTTTTGTGCTTTGTTCTTTAAAAGCTGCCATCATCACATGGGCTGTTCCCATCACATTGGTTTGGATGGTTTCAATTGGATTATAATATGATTGTTTTACCAATGATTGAGCCGCAAGGTGAAACACAATGTCTGGTTTTGTGTTTTCAAAGCAAGTTTTCAGCTTGTCAAAATCTTTTATATCTCCAAAAGTCTCAGAGATATTTTCTTTTAACAACCAATAGTGGGAAGGTTCAGAAGGAATTCCAATAGAAAAGCCGTGTACTTCAGCTCCCATTTTCTTGAGCCAAAAAACCAACCAAGAGCCTTTGAAGCCGGTGTGACCGGTCACCAATACCTTTTTTCCTTTATAAACTCCCTTGAAAAGCTTTTCAAATTCAATCATCAAATCCCTTTTTTGGTCATTTTCATTAAATTTTGGTTCTGTGTTCCCCAATGATAACCCAAAGAAAAGGGTAGGGGTTTCACAGTAGAATCACTTTCATATTTTTTTCTCAAATCAGGTTGGTCAACTCCACTAAAGTCTTTAACCGGTTTAACATATTTTCCATAGAGCTGGAAATCCCATATGTTTTTGTCAAAAAATCTGTAAGCTATTCCGGTGTCATCTTGCACCACATAATCACATTTTTCAAGCATAATGCTTCTGATTGTGGCAAACTCTTTCATGTGACCCAAATAAGAGGCTGATTTGAAATAGCCAATGGTGTGGTTGAACTTGTCTAAGAAGTTGGTCATTGCCGGGTTAGCTTTCAAACCGCCGTCAGAAAGATCTGCTCTGAAATAAAACAATGTTTTAGGAACAGTCGGGTGTTTTAAATCCACAAAGTCTATTTTAATTCCGGTCACTTTCTTTTTGTTGTCCTTTTTAACCAATGAATCAAGATTCACAGCCCCATCAGCAGAAAGTTCTACTCTGTTGATATCCAAGATTTCGTTTCCTGTTCTTGCCATAAAAAGACAAATGAGGGGTAAAACACCATTAACTTTATCTTTTTGCAAATCACCAATCATGTGCATGGTGATGAAATAACTTTTCTTGAATAAGTCATTCAATGAATTGTCAACACTAGAAAGGTATTTTTTGACAAATTTTGTGTTTTGGTAGCTGAAGTCTGTGTATTCTCCAACAGGTTCAAGCGCCATCAAGACATAGGTTTTTCCATTTGGGAAAAAAGTAAAAACATTCACAAAATCAGGACCTGAAAATGGGTAGAGCACATCTATAGGTTTTGATTTTAAGGTTGCAAATTCCTCGTCAGACCAAGAGGCCATTTTGTTCAGCCTATTTTTTTCTATCAACTTCCAAGAACTGTCAAATGATGTTGCGAAACTTTTCCATTCTTCGGTTGCTCTCAGGCTGTCAAGTGGTGAAGGGGTTTTGCTTGGCATACCAGCAATGAATCTGGCAAAATCATTAAAGTTTTGGTTTACGATTTTGTTGTTTTTAGCTACAAACTCCTTATTAAATGTGGTTTTCGGGTCTTTTTCTATTTTTACTTGTTCAATGGAGTCAATCGCAGATTCGTCTTTGGTTTCAATCTTAGTTGAATCAAGGGTTTCTTTGGGTTTGGTTTCACAAGAAATGAGAAAAAACAAGGCAAAGGAAAAGAATAAAAGGTTTTTCATTTTGATTAACAGTTTTGGATAAGGTTCTGAATTAAGTTCAAAAGTTTAACAAGCTTGATGATTGAGATTTTGACTTCTTGATTTTTTTTTGATGTATTCAAAACGTTGCGAAACTACACAAAAAAAGGCATCCTTGTGAGATGCCTTTTTCTTTTTTTTCTAAATGCTAAATTAGATTTTAGCTGTGTAAAGAATCAAGTCAACCAATTTGTTGGAATATCCCCATTCGTTATCATACCAAGAGACTACTTTCACAAAATTTGGATTCAGTGAAATACCTGCTTCAGCATCGAAAATTGAAGTTCTTGCATCGCCAAGGAAATCGTTAGAAACTACAGCGTCTTCTGTATAACCTAAAATTCCTTTTAGTTCGTTTTCAGATGCTTTTTTCATGGCTGCTTTGATTTCATCGTAAGAAGCTGATTTTTCGATTCTTACTGTCAAATCTACTACAGAAACATCAGGAGTAGGAACTCTGAAAGACATACCGGTCAATTTTCCTTTCAATTCAGGAATCACTAAACCTACTGCTTTTGCAGCACCTGTTGATGAAGGGATGATATTTTGATAAGCACCTCTACCACCTCTCCAATCCTTTGCAGATGGACCGTCAACAGTTTTTTGAGTAGCTGTTACAGCGTGTATGGTTGACATCAAACCTTCAATGATGGTGAAGTTGTCATGCAACACTTTGGCAATTGGAGCCAAACAGTTGGTAGTGCATGATGCGTTTGACATTATGGTGATGTCAGAAGTATATTTTGCATTGTTCACGCCCATCACAAATGTAGGGGTGTCATCTTTAGCTGGGGCTGAAAGAACAACTCTTTTTGCTCCGGCGTCAATGTGTTTTTGAGCAGTATCTTTCGTCAAAAACAAGCCTGTAGATTCAACTACATATTCTGCACCCACTTCATTCCACTTCAAATTTGCGGGGTCTTTTTCTGCTGTTACTCTTATGGAATTGCCATTCACTACTAATTTTCCGTCTTTTACTTCAACAGAACCTCTGAAAAGACCGTGAGTAGAGTCATATTTCAACATATATGCCATGTAGTCAACCTCTATAAGGTCATTGATGCCTACAATCTCAATTTCAGGATTGTCTATTGCGGCACGGAACACTAAACGACCAATTCGGCCGAAACCATTGATACCAACTTTAATTTTTGACATTGCTATGAAAAAATTTGATTGAAACTAAATTTGCTAACGCAAAGTAAGCAAATCGCATTGAAAAATCTCAGTTTCTCGATTTTTTTTTTAACTCGTTTAAATCTCAAAGCTAAATCCATTTTTTACCATAGTGATTTTGATGGTTTTTCAGCTCCACCAATCTCTTCTTCTGTGATAATCAACTGATAAACAGTGTTGGTTTTTTTTAATTTTTGCAATCCCTTCAACCCGGCTTCAATCACTCCTAAGCTTTCAAATTGAGTTCCTTTTATATTCCATAACTGATATTGACCTTTGATTAACGGAGTCATTTTTACTACGGAAAGAAAAACCTGACCATCATCTTTGTTATGAAACACCCTAACAGTTTCGTTCTTTTTATCCTTACTCTTTAACTCGAAATATCGGATGGATTCATTTCTTAATAATTCATTTTCTTTGGCTAAATTCATCATGTTGAAATGTTCAACTCTCATTTCCTCAGCTTGCCTATTATTTTCTTCTTGGGCGATTTTGAGTCTTTCTTCCAGAGTTGAAATGCTGATATTCAACACAAAAACAATAGTTGCCAGACCAAATACCAAACCGGCAAGCAACATCAAAATCCAAATTAATTTTTTATTTTCCATCTTTCCATTACATAAAAAAAGGCATCTCCAAAAAGATGCCCTCTAAATAAAATTTTAAAGATTTTAAAATTACTCATCATGAAGCCATGCTTTTTTTGCTAGAAGCTCTTCTTTGGTTTCCACATTTTCAGGGTCTGGCACACAACAATCTACAGGACAAACAGCAGCACATTGAGGTTCTTCATGAAATCCTGTACACTCGGTGCACTTGTTGGAAACAATATAATAAAACTCGTCACTTATAGGAGTTTGTTGTGCTTTTCCGTCAATGATAGTTCCATCTTCCATTTCAACTTGTTTCAAAGCTGTTCCTCCTGCCCAAGTCCACTTTGCCCCTCCCTCATATATGGCGGTGTTTGGACATTCAGGCTCGCATGCACCACAGTTAATGCATTCGTCAGTTATCATTATTGCCATATTGTCAGTTTCAATTAAAGTGCAAAAATATTTCAAGTTTATATCAATAACAACCTATTTGTTATTTTTGTTACAAGAAATGAGCTTGTTTTTTCTGGAATGCGGAATTAAATTTTAAAATTCTTGATTAAAAACGCTATATTTGAAATATTATTTTGCTAAATATTGTTTATGTTTGATGTTTATTCTTCGATTTTGAAATTCTCAGAAAAACTCAATTCTGAGGTATTAATTAATAATAATCCTATATTTCGGGCTGCACAAACCGAGAATCGTTGGTTTAATGAACAAAACATCAAAACTGCTTTGAATAATTGGGTAGAAACTTTAAGAAATAAAGAAAGTAAAAATTGGTTCACAGATAATTATAGGCTTCTTGAAAATCCCAAAAGAATAGGGATTGTTTGTGCAGGTAATATCCCACTAGTCGGATTTCACGATGTGCTTTCAGTGTTGCTTTCAGGTCACCTGGCAGTGGTGAAACTCAGCAGTCAAGATACTGTTTTGATGACGAAAGTGCTCGATTGGCTTTGTGATTGTTTTCCGAATTGGAAAGACAACCTTGAAATTGTTGAAAAACTCGGAAATGTAGATGCTTTGATTGCTACCGGTTCAGACAATACTGCACGTTATTTTGAATATTACTTTGCTAAAATTCCGAGGCTTATTAGAAAAAACAGAACCTCAATTGCTGTTTTAAACGGCGAAGAGACTGATGAGCAAATTGTTGGTTTAGGTGAAGATATATTCACTTACTTTGGTCTGGGATGCAGAAATATTTCTAAACTTTTTGTACCTGATGGTTATGATTTTGTAAAGCTTTTGAGCATTTGGGAAAGAAACTTTAGTTATTTGCCTATGCACACCAAGTATTTTAACAATTATGAATATAGAAAATCAATTTATATTATTAATAACATCAATCATTTTGACGATGGCTGTGTGTTGCTTTTGGAAGATAAAAACATATTTTCTCACATAGCAACTTTGCATTATGAATTTTATCAAAATCTCAATCAAGTTCAAGATATTATCAACTCACAACAAGAACAAATTCAAGTGATATCTACCATGTTGCCGGGTTTCAGCAACAGTTGCACTCTTGGCCAAACACAAAAGCCCAAAATCAATGAATATGCAGATGGAGTTGATACTATTGCGTTTTTGATGGATTTGTGAAAAAACAAAAGGTTTTTATTTAATAACTTATATTGTTTAAATGTTCTTTTAGAATTTTTAAAAAATCGAATTAGAAACAAGATAGTTAAAAAAGATTTTTTTAAATTAACAAACAAAGGCAAGTGAAAAACTTGCCTTTGTTGTTTTTCTAGTTGCCAATTTAGAATTAAGCAATTGCAATTGTTCTTGGGCCTACCAATTTGGCTTCTTCTTTTTTTGGAAGAACTAATTGCAATATTCCGTCTTCATATTTAGCTTCAATTCTGTCAAGCTGAATAGTGTCTGGCAGAGAAAAACTTCTTTCAAATGAAGAATAGTGATATTCTTTGATTAGTTGTTTTCCTTCTGATTCAATCTGTTTCTCAGTTTCAGAGCTTATTTTCAGCACATTATTTTCAATTGAGACTTTGAAATCTTCTTTTTTATAACCAGGCACAGCAAGTTCCACTTTGAAGTTTTCATTTGTTTCAACCACATTCACAGAAGGGACAGTTAAATTGTTTACAAACCTTCCGTAATTCTCTTTTCCTAAGAAATCATCGAAGAAAGTGTTGAACAACACACTTGGCATCTGATTGATTTTGTTCCATCTAACCATTGACATAAAACCTCCTTTTTTTTAAATTGTTTGATGCAATTTGTTAAACAATAGATATGCCACGAATTAAAAATACGACAAAATGACATTTTTTAGCCTTCAGTCAAGTAAATACATGTCAAAATGACATTATACTTTTTCTAATTCCAACAAAACCGGACAATGATCTGAATGTTTGGCATCAGGAAGAATCAAACATCTTTTCAATTGATTAGCCATGTTTTCTGTTATGGCATGATAATCAATTCTCCAACCAAGGTTTTTTCCTCTAGCACCTGCTCTGTAGCTCCACCAGGTGTAATGGTGTGGTTCTGCACATAAATGCCTGAAAGCATCAATGAAACCGGAAGTGAAAAATTTTGTCATCCATTCTCTTTCTTCTGGTAAAAATCCTGATGAATTCGCATTTGATTTTGGGTTGTGTATATCAATAGCTTGATGGCAAATGTTGAAATCTCCACAAATCACAAGGTTGGGACGCTCTTTTTTCAACTTATCAACATAAGGCAAAAAGTCACTTAGCCATTCCATTTTAAAATCCTGACGGTCATCACCACTTGAACCGGAAGGCATATAAACATTGAGCACTGAAAATGAATCAAAATCAATTCTTATAGCTCTTCCTTCAACATCATATTTTTCGATACCAATTCCGATATGAATGTTTTTAGGACTGATTTTGCTCAAAATCAAGACCCCACTATACCCTTTTTTCTGAGCAGAGTTCCAATGAAGTTGATAGCCTAAATCTTCAAAAATGCTGTTGTCAACTTGTTGAGGTTCGCATTTGGTTTCTTGAAAACAAACCACATCCGCATCAACAGCTTTTAGCCAATCCACTAAACCTTTTGTCATCGCAGCCCTCAAGCCATTCACATTATAAGTCACTATTTTCATATTTCTTTCAGAGTCTTCAAAACTATTCCAATCATAAGAACAATTGATGGCTCTTGCAATGTTTAAGGTTAATATTTGATTCTTTTTACTTTAAAAATGTGTTAATAGTTGATTCAAATGATTACACGTTAAAAGACAAGTTTTACTCATTTGTTTTTTAAATAAGTATCAAAAATTGATAAATTTTGAATTAATCAAATTTTAAATTTTGTTAAAATTGGATTTTAAATTAGTTTTGAAGCTCAACAAATCCAATTTTATGTTAAAAATGAAAACCGAAGAATATTATGCAGGTTTGTTTTTTTTGCAGCAGTAAACACGAAAACAGTGCAAAACATCCGAAATTGCGTTTGGTTTTAGAGGATGGGCTTAATTCGTTAAATAATTCAACTAGTCAGAAAGATAATTTTAGGATAGCCTCAAACGGAAGCTCAAACCCTTCGTTAGTTTCCGATTTACCTTTTGAATTTGAATTGATAGATATGAATGGAAAATTAGTGACTAATGGAAAGTCTCATGGAAAGACTAACTTGACAAATTTGAATGAAGGAATTTATATGGTGAAATTCCAAACAATGAATCAAACCAAGATGCTGAAATTGTCAGTAACAAAGTAATTAATTCAATCGCCTTTTAATATATTTTGAAAGGCGATTTGATTTTTCTGGTCAATTTTATCTAGTGAGTTACTATACAATTGATTTTTGAAAGACAATTGATAAATAGAGATTCAAACAGTCAAAAATTCAAGATAATCACCTCATCAATCAGATTTTCAAATTCGGTTTGTTAACAAGTATCATTTTTCTCTATATTTGCCCGATTTAAACTCTGATTAGATATCGTTTTCTATGCAATTGAAATATAAAAGAATCCTTCTCAAACTCAGTGGAGAAGCACTCCAAGGCAAACAAGGCTATGGAATTGATGCTGAATTATTGAAATCTTACGCCCAAGAAATCAAAAAAGTAGTTAGCCTAGGTGTTGAATTAGCCATTGTAATTGGGGGTGGAAACATTTATCGCGGCAACATGGCAGAAGAAATGGGAATTGACAGAGTGCAAGGAGACTACATGGGCATGTTGGCAACAGTCATC
>JBDNDT010000087.1:0-8134 GCA_046718985.1 Cytophagales bacterium | reverse complement strand
CAAGAATGTGAATGAACAATTCATACCTCTTATTCCCTTCAATATTCATTTTTCTTGTATAATAGAAAATTACAAAAAAAGGAAACAAATCTATTAATTTAGACAGTGCGCCTGGAAGTCTAAAACCCAAGCCAAATGCACCTATATAGATAGCTATATATATGATGACAAAATGGTTTGTGTTTTTTGGAAAATTGGATTCGATGTTTGGAAGTTTTATTCCATTTTGATTAAAACCAAAATAATATCCTATAGTGATGAATAGCACACCCAGCCAAAAAATCTGCATTGCAACCAAAAAATGAGGCTCACTACTGTAATGAAAAAAGTGGTAGCTATCAGGCTTGTTCGGTCCTATATAAAATGCTTGTGTGTGTGCAATTGAGGAAATTAAAGCACTTATATTAAATAAAAAAATGGGATTCGCATATTCCTCTTTCGGCTTGAACAATGCCATAGAAATAGAAAGTGGAATTTGAGACAAGGCTACAAAGAATGGATTCTCATTGATAGAACCATATCCAAAAATAAGTACAGAAATAATAAATAATACCTTATTCATATTTAAAGAGTGGCAAGATAGTTAATTCTAACCACTCTTTGATGGATTTAGAACTCAACAATAATTCCTACTGTTGGTAAAATTGTTCCCGCTGTGTTTGTTACAAATTTGGTAAGATATGCAGTAGGATTGTTGGGGTCGTTCACAAGAGGAACTCCCGTTTGTGGATCTCTTTGTAACACTAAAACATCAGGTTGTTGAGCTTTGAAATTATAAAAGTTCTGTATGTCAATATACCAGTTAAAATTCCACTTGTTGAAGAAGTACTTTTTATCAAGTCTAATATCTAATTGATGAAAGGCTGGAAGTCTCTCTTGGTTGATTCTAGAGAAGTCGGGGACTGCTCTTCCTAAAGAGTTCCAACTGGCAATTCTTGAAGATGTTTCCACATCAATTGGAATGTAAGGCTGTCCCCCTAAATATCTCCACCTTGCCCCTAACTCCCAATTTTTTTTGAACTTTTTGCCTGCGGTCAAACTCACAATCACCTGATTATCCCAAGCTGAAGGCAAAAACCCTGTGTTTTCGTTAGTGAATTCACTTCTCACCAATGTGAGAGCTGCGATACCGAAAAATCCTTTATATAGTTTCTGTTGAGCAAGAAACTCAGCACCATATGCTCTTCCTTTGGATGTGCTAACAACAGGTTCGTTTCCGATTACCCCAAAATCAGCTCCAAGATTAGCCAATGAAATTCTATTGATTACTGATGCTGGATAAAAAACATAGTCTTTATAAAAACCTTCAACCGTGAATTTTGAATTTTTGTTGGTGTTATATTCAAACCCTGTCACATAATGTGTGCAAGATACAAATTTCACATTGTTGTCTTTGTTCACAGCTCGACCGCTGTTATCTCTATATCCTAAAATGGTGTAAGCAGGTTTTTGATAATAAATCCCGGTATTGAAATTCCAAAATAATTTTTCATTAAAAGCATAAGAAGCTGAAATTCTTGGTGATAATTGATTAAGTGGGTTTGAGGCGTGTTCTGAAAAGTCAGATGCATCTGTCCTCAAACCTGCTGAAACATTTAATCTTTCTTTTAAGAAGGTTTTGCTGGCTTGAACAAAAGCACCATAAGCATTGAAATATGAAGTGGTTTCAAACCTGAAAACATCATTGATTGTTGGTGTCACAAATCGTTGAAAGGTGTTGTTGTAGTATCTGGTGTACTCATAATTAACACCATATCTCAAGTTTAGTCCTCCAATTTTTCGATAATCCTCAATTCTTACTTTGTTTTCTCCTTCTTGAGATTTGTATCTCAAATTGAGATTATCTTCTGTTGACTCATCATTATTTCTGTATTTAAATGCGCTGTTTTCTAGCATATTGCGACTGACAATAACCGAATAATAGCCGTTCTTTCTGTAATGCCTATAATTCAAACCTACCACATAGTTCCATTGTGTACTGATTGGAATGTTTTCCCAAATGAAAAGTTTCTCGTCTCTTTCCTCCGGCGTTTTTGCTCTGTCAATAGGAGTTCTATCTAATCTGTTATAATCATAAGCTCCTATACTCAAAAATGTTAGTTCATTTTTTTGATTGAATTTTGTTTTGACCTTTACAGTATAATCATTGAACGTTGGTAAAAATGGTAATCCAATGATTCTAAACAAATTCTGTAAATAAGATCTTCTAACCGAAGCAATGTAGGTTGTTTTTTTACCGATAGGTCCTTCGTTTGAAACAGTGAATTCACTTGCTCCAATTGTTGCTTGTGTAAAATATCTATCGTTACGACCATCTTTTAATTTGAATTCGAAAATTGAACTGTTGGTGTTGAAGCGATTAGCCGGAAATGCTCCGGATAATACATCTACTGATTTTATGAGGTTCACATTCAAAATCCCTACGGGTCCTCCGGAAGAACCTTGTGTGGCAAAGTGATTTATTACCGGCACTTCGATTTCATCCACGTAAAACTTATTTTCATTTGGTGCACCACCTCTGATGATGATGTCATTTCTAAAACTAGCTGTGCTGGCAACGCCCGGTAATGATTGAATCACCCTTGAAATATCTCTATTTCCACCCGGATAACGCTCAATTTCGTTAGCACCTAAAGTTCTAATTGAAAGTGGAGTCTCGTCGGTTTTGTTGAAAGGAGAGGTTCTTACAACTACTTCTTCCAACTCTTTCAAATCTTCTTCCAGAGGGATGTCCACAAATGCGGCTACGGCATTGCTCACTTGAATCTCATAAATTACTTTTTTCTTGAAACCAATATAATTCACTTCTAGGTTATAAAGCCCGGGTTTTAGGTCGAAAATTTCAAACTTCCCATCAATATCAGATTCAACAACGTTTGTTGTTCCTTGAACTAAAACTGGCGCAAATGCAACAGGTTCATTATTTACAGGGTTATAAAGTCTCCCTTTTATGGATGTTTTTTGTGCAAATGCAATGTTTATTGAAGTAAACAATAAGAATTTAACTAATGATGAAGCTTTCATTTTGATTCAAAAATTAATTGATTATGTTCATTATCTAACTTTTCTAAAATTTTCAAGAGTATAAGCTTTTCCCATTCATCAAGTCCAATCAATAAATCTTGCGAATGATTGAAATCTTGAAATAATGAAAAAACCAAGTGTCTTCCTTTTTCTGTTAATCTAATCAATTTAGATCTTTTATCATTTTCGTCTGAAAAGCCTTCTGTTAAGCCTTGTTTGGTTAATCTGTTTATCATTTCAACAGTTGTTGAGTATTCATTCATCAATCTTTCAGAAATGCTTTTAATATTTGCTTGTGATTCTTTTTGAAGGTGTGCTAGAATTCCGAATTCATCAATTGAATTCAGTTGGTGTTTTGTTAAAATATCTTTTGTGTATAAGCGAGAAAATTTATACAACCTGGCAATGAGGTATCCACAAAAATTAGAAAGAAATTCAGGATTGACACTTTTGAAATAATTTTTCATGTTTTCATCATCAAGGCTTGAAAATGATTTAGCTTGTTTTCCGGTCAAAAGCCAGATTGCAAACAATGATAAAGCACTGTCTTGTGAGATTTTTGCGTCAAGTCTATCACAAAACTCTTCCCATTTCAGAATCAAAGGAACAATTGAACGCATAATTCAAAAACATGAACAAAACAATATTGTTTTAAAATTGGTAATTAAACTTAAATTAATAACAAAAATATAGTATTTAACAGGATGATTAAAAATGGTTTAAGGATTAAATAAGACACTTTCTTTTTTCAATAGTCTCTAAAAAAAATGATTATTTGATTATTTTTGTGCGAAATAGACAATAAACATGAAATCAACAAGAGGCTTTATTTTAATATTTCTAACTTTATTTCTAACAATTTCCACTCAAGCACAAGATGTTAGGTTTTCATTGGATATAAGTCCTTCAACCATTATTTCAAGGGTAAATGATGAAGACGGAAGACCTTCAAGGGTGAGCAAAGCTGCAGATGGTTTAACAGTCTCTGAAGGAAGTGAACAAGGATTGAATTTTACATTAACTGCTTTGATAGAGCTAAAGAAGAATTGGGAGTTTCAAACAGGTTTAGGCGCTTCTGATAAATATATTTATATAAGAAACACTGATGACACTTACACAGGTGTATCAAGATACCAAATCAGTTATCTTCATTTACCTTTTTTATTAAGATTCAGAAGCAATGAATTCAACAAAATTGAAAAACTAAGAGCTTTCGGGGCTTTTGGTCTTGCATTGGAAATTAAAGCCAAAGAAGACGTGAAAGGCGGTGATGGTGCTCATTTTTGGAATATGGCAAAACAAAGGACATGGGCAGATCCTGAAAGAGGTCGTAACTCCAAAAACAAACCTCTGGCTCTGTTTTCCCCTTTAGATTTGGGTTTGGTATTAAGAGGTGGATTGGAATATGAGATTTTTGATGATTTTTTTGTACACCTTTCTTTGACTTATCAACATAACTTTATCAACATGATTAATCCTAATTTAAGATTTGACACCCCCGAAAGGGAAAGAGTGATAGATAATCTTTCAATAAGAACCTCATCATTGTTGTTGGATTTAGGTTGTTCATATAAGTTTTAGAGTGTTTAATATTTTGAAGTTTCAAATTAATTCCATTGTGAATAATTTGAATACTTGATATTTAGGCATGTTTAAGATAATTACGTTCTTCATTTTACCTAAAATAAATCAACAATCATTGTCTTTGAACTCAAAAGAATTAATTTTGTCGAGTTGAAAGTCTTTCACACATTCGAATCCAAACAAAATTTCATGTTCACAGAAGAATATAACACCCAAAGATCTCAGGTGATATTAAAAGAATACGGACGCAATGTCCAAATCATGGCAAACCATCTCCTTTCCATCACTGACAGAGAAAAAAGAAGCCAACAAGCAAAAATTGTGGTTGAAATGATGAAACAACTAATCCCATTTCAAAACAATCAAGACACTTATCAAAAACTATGGGATGATCTTCATCTCATGTGCCATTTAGACCTTGACGTTGATTGTCCTTTTCCTGTTCCTCAAAAAGAACTTTTAGGAAAGAAACCAAAACCAATGTCATACAATACACAATCTCCAAAAATCAAGCATTACGGAAAAAGTATTGAACTTCTGATTCAAGAACTTATAAAAATTGAAAATGAAGAGGAAAGGGAGATGGCAGCTATCTCAGTAGCAAAAATAATGAAGAATTTTTATGTGACTTGGAACAAAGACCTCACGGATGATATCGTTGTTCTCAATGACTTGGAAAAACTTTCAGGTTATGCTTTGAAACTTGACAAAGAAAAGATTTTGAGTGAAGGTCACTTGAATTTAGGGAGAGACAGAAGAAAACAGAACTTTTATTCTAATAACAACAACGGCGGTGGTTTTTCTAAAAACAATGGAGGAGGATTTAACAAAAACCGCAGATTTAATAACAATAATAACAACAACAGAAGAAGAAAGTAATCATTTTTTAATATGGCGATTTTTGAAATCACAGGTGGCGCAAGGCTAAAAGGAGAAATTGTTCCTCAAGGAGCTAAAAACGAAGCTTTGCAAATTCTATGTGCAGTTTTGCTCACACCTGAAAAAATGACCATTCACAATGTTCCACAAATCGTTGACGTTTTGAAACTAATCGATTTGTTGAAAGACTTTGGGGTTAAAGTGAATGATCTGGGAGCCGGTTCTTATGAGTTTCAAGCTGATCAAGTGGATATCAATTACCTTGAAACAGATTCTTTTAAGAAAAAAGCAGCAGCACTTAGAGGTTCTGTGATGATTATAGGTCCATTGCTTTCAAGATTCGGAAAAGCAAAATTGCCTAAACCGGGTGGTGATAAAATAGGAAGAAGAAGATTGGATACCCATTTCTTAGGCTTCGAAAAACTCGGTGCTAAATTCAATTATGACACCAAAGATGTGTTTTATCACATTGATGCTAGTGACTTGAGGGGAACTTATATGTTGTTAGATGAACCTTCTGTCACCGGAACTGCAAATGTGGTGATGGCTGCTGTGCTTGCTAAAGGTACAACCACCATTTACAATGCCGCATGCGAGCCTTATCTACAACAACTTTGTTCTATGTTGGTGAGGATGGGAGCAAACATAGAAGGAATCGGATGTAACTTATTAAAAATTCATGGGGTCGAAAGACTCGGAGGAACAGAACACCGCATGTTGCCTGACATGATAGAAATCGGTTCTTTCATAGGTCTTGCCGGAATGACGGGTTCTGAAATCACCATTAAAGATGCTAGAATTGATATGCTGGGGCAAATTCCTGATGTGTTTAAGAAGTTAGGCATTAAAATGGAATTCAGAGGCGATGATATTTATGTTCCTGCTCAAGACCGTTATGAGATTGATACATTTATAGATGGTTCTATCATGACTATTGCCGACGGGCCTTGGCCATTGTTCACTCCTGACTTGCTAAGCATCATTTTGGTGGTCGCCACTCAGGCAAAAGGTTCTGTGCTGATTCATCAAAAGATGTTTGAAAGCAGATTGTTTTTTGTGGACAAGCTCATTGATATGGGTGCTCAAATCATTCTTTGTGACCCTCACAGAGCAAACGTGATCGGTCTTGACAAAAGAATTCCTTTGAGAGGAATCACCATGACATCTCCTGATATCAGAGCGGGTGTTTCTTTGTTGATTGCTGCTCTTTCTGCTCAAGGAACTAGTTATATTCACAATGTGGAACAAATTGACAGGGGTTATCAATTTATTGATCAAAGAATCAATGCATTAGGTGGGCAAATCAAAAGATTAGCATAAATCCATGAGAGCTGTAGGATTATCTTTGCATTTGACTTTGATGTTCTTGTTAAATTGTTTTATTCCAACATCTCAATTTGCCCAAAATCCTGAATATTTCAATTCGCTTTATGATAAAGCCAAACAATTGTTTTTAAAACAACAATATGATTTGGCTTCTGAAAGCTTCATTCCTTTGATTTCGGAGAACAAAAACAATCGAAATGTAAAAAATTCACTATTTTTTTATTCCCTTTCTTGTTTCAATGCTAAACGTTTTGATGATGCCAAAGAAAAGTTGGTTTATCTACAACAAAAGTTTGATGCTTTCAAAACTGATGAAGTAGCATATCTTTTGGCTAATGTTTATTTTGAATTGAAAGAGTTTGACAAAGCTTTCAAACAATTATCTTTCATCAAAAACCCTGAATTGTTGAATAAGAGTCAGAGTATGAAAACTTTTTACATTGATAAGTTCAAAGACCCCAAGTTTTTGAAATCATTGTTTGATAGAAACTCTACTGATATAATCGTGGCAAAGAAATTGTATAATCTTTGCTTGTTAAGTGAGCAAAAAGAGTTTAAAGAACTTGCTTTGAAACTCGAAAAAAAATTCAGATTTGAAAATAACTTAACTCATTTTCTGAGAAATCCTAGCGATACTTTGAGAATTGCTATTTTGTTTCCTTTCAAATTGATGGAAATTAATCAAAAATCGGGAAATCAAGATTTGAAGTTTTTGAGTGATTATTGGGCAGGTATCTTGATGGCATCTGATTCTCTTAATTTGTTAGGAATAAATCATGTCTTTTATCCTATCGATGTGGACAAAGACACTTCTAAAATGTTAGATTTTTCTAATTCAAAAATAGTTTCGCAACTAGATTTTTCAATAGGGCCTGTTTTTAGCAATTTGTCTGAATTGACAAATCTCGTTTCACGAAACACAAAACATATTTTCTTATTACCTTTTTTAAACAATGCAAGAGAAATTGATCAAAACGCTAAATTGATTTTTGTTCAGCCTCAGTTGAAAACAATAGCGGAGAACGCTGCTGAAAAAGCTCTTGAAGATGGGCAACGAAGATTTTCTGTTTTTTATTCAAATAATCCAAAAGATTCGTTATCAGCCTTGAGTTGTAAACTTAAATTAGAGGCTCTGGGAGCTAAAGTGATTGAGTTTAAAAAAGTAGATAAGAACGTTGCTTCAGTATTTTCAAAATCCGTTCAAAAGAAAAATTTAGATGATTTGGATGCAATATTTCTTTTCACATCTGAGCAAATGATTGCTACACAATATCTAACATCACTTGCTTTGGCAAATGCAAAAATCAACACTTATGTGCCA
>JBDNDT010000086.1:0-8135 GCA_046718985.1 Cytophagales bacterium | reverse complement strand
ATCAAACCAATCATTGTTCAACATCACCAAAGCCAATGATAGTGCCACCATGATGCCACCAAGAATGCCCGCAACTCCAAAACCTGGAATAACAAAGATTTCTGCGGCTATAAGCAAAATGCCCAAAAACAAAATAATGATTTCCCAGTTTTGCGCTAAACCATTCAAATAATAAGGTACTAAATATAAAACCCCTGCAACAATTGCCACCAAAAGGGCAAAGCCGATTCCCGGTGTTTGGAGCTCAAAATAAATCCCGCCAATGATGGCCAAAATTAAGATGCTACTGATTGCCGGGTTCAAGAAAAAAGCAATAATTTTTTCAGTGCTTGATTGCTCATATCGCTTTACAACAGCGCTTTTCAAACCTTTTTTTTCTATCAATTCATCAATGGTTAAATATTCTCCCTCACAAAATCCATTTTTAATGGCCTCAGAAGTGGTGAAGGTCAAAACTTTTCCTTCTTCAATAACACCAGGAATTTCGATTGAAGGATCTACCATTGCTTCAGCAATTTTGGGATTTCTTTTGTTCGCTTCTGCGGTTGAACGCATCATCGAACGCATATAAGATTGGTATTTGTCAGGCATTGCTTGTCCATCAGAGCCGTTTACAACGGTGGCGGCGCCTATGTTTGCTCCCTGTGTCATATAGATGCTGTCACAAGCAATTGATATCAATGCACCGGCAGAAGCTGCATTGTTGTTGATAAACACAAAAACAGGTTTCTTAAAATTCAACACCATAGACCTGATTTTGTCTGCATCATCAACCATTCCTCCATAAGTGTTCATATCAATAATCACCAAATCGGCTTTGTTTTTTTCAGCTTCTTCAAAACCTAATTTTACCTGTCGAGTCATTCTCGGGTCAATTTCAGCTTTGATGTCAAAAATCTGTATGACTTTGACTTTTGTGCTGTCTTGAGCATTCAGCAAATTAAATAGAGAAATCAAAATTAAAACTAAGTGTTTTTTCATGGAGTGAAAACAAGAAATGTTTCCAAAAATAATCAAATTTTCACTAGTTTGTTAATAGCTGATTAATTTCCACTTTAATGGTGTGAACAAATCAACAAAATTAGTTTTTTATTTTAGAGAAAATTCATCTTCTCGCTCAATAATTGAATTGATGGAGAGTTTAATGAATATCGACAATTATAAATGAGTTGACAGCGGTTTTGAAAAGCAATAAAAATAGATCAAAACAAAATTCTAATTTTCAAATTTTGAACTGAGTTTGTCATTAATTAAATTTAAAAACAAATCACAAAAACTTATTTGTGAAATCAAATGTTAATTGAACATGGAAAAGAAAGATATTCTCAAAAAATATGTAGAGTTCGCGCTTGAAAATGGCAAAGAACCTTCGAATATGTATCAGTTTGCCAAACTGTTGAATGTTGAAGAAAAGTCGCTTTATGAATGTTTCACATCACTTGACTCTTTGGAGAGCGAGGTATGGAAAAATACGTTCGAAACAGCAATTTCAAGGTTGAATGCAGATGAGAATTATTTCAATTATTCTGCAAAAGAGAAATTACTCGCATTTTTCTTCACTTGGGTGGAGGAATTGGCTGAAATCAGAAGCTTTGTTTTAATGAAAAAGTGCAAGTTTGATTTGCCAGAGGAAAAAAGTTTGAAAGAAAGCAAAGAAGTTTTCTTGGATTATATTTCTGACGTTTTGAGATTAGGGAAAGAAACCAAAGAGATTTCTGACAGAATGTGGATATCAAACAATTATGGAAATGCACTTTGGTTGGAGGTGTTGTTTATTTTAAGATTTTGGATTAATGACAAGTCGCCAAAATTCGAAAAAACAGATGCTGCAATCGAAAAAGCCGTAAACTTTAGTTTCGAACTCATGGGAAGCAACATTCTTGATGCTGCTTTGGATTTAGGAAAGTTTGTTTGGGCAAATAAATAATTTCACAAAAATCAACAAAACATGAAGGAACTTAACAGCATTCCGACCTCAAAAATTGAAAGAGCAAGCAAGTTTGTAGGAACAGGAGCAAAAGTAGGGGTGAATTACATTAAGCATTTTGCCAGAAAAGTAGCTGACCCTAACACAGATAACAGCCAGTTGAATGCGGACAATGCTGAAGATATTTACAATTCTTTGAGCGAAATGAAAGGAAGTGTGCTAAAACTTGCTCAAATGTTGAGTATGGATAAAGGTGCTCTCCCCAAGGAATATGTTGATAAGTTTTCTCTTGCACAGTTCAACACACCGCCTCTTTCTGCACCTTTGGTGAATAAGGTTTTTAAGACTTCATTTGGAAAGACTCCTGCTGAAATTTACGATACTTTTGAACCAAATGCTACACATGCAGCCTCAATAGGGCAGGTGCATAAAGCTACAAAAGACGGCAAAAAGTTAGCTGTAAAAATTCAATATCCGGGTGTGGCAGACAGTATTAAATCTGATATCAAGATTGCCAAACCTCTTGCTGTCAGGTTATTTAACATTAAACCAAAGGAACTGGATAAATACTTAGGTGAGGTGGAGTCAAAGTTGATGGAAGAAACTGATTACCGCCTTGAACTCAGTCAATCTAAAGAAATTGCCGAAGCATGCGCTCACTTAGAAAACTTAAAATTCCCTGAATATTACGAGGAATTTTCATCAGATAAAATATTGACCATGACTTGGCTTGAGGGAAAACATTTGAAAGAATTTTTATCCACTAACCCGAGCCAAGAAATCAAAAACAAAGTAGGGCAGGCTATGTGGGATTTTTATTTGTTCCAAAGCCACCATTTGAAAAAAATCCATGCTGACCCTCACCCGGGAAATTTCTTAATTCAAGATGACGGCACATTAGCTGTGATAGATTTCGGTTGTGTGAAATCTGTTCCTACTGATTTTTACTTGAGTTTTTACGCTGTTTCGTTGCCTGAGGTAATGAACGACAAGGCTTTGTTTGAAAAATATCTCTTAAAATTAGAAATGATTCAAGAAAATGAAACAAGAGAGAAGAAAGACTTTATCTCTAAACTTTTTCATGAATTATTGACTATAAGCACTCTGCCTTTTCAAACAGAATATTTCGACTTTGGCGACAGTTCTTATTTGGCAAAACTTTATGCCTTTGGTGAAGAACTTGCCAAAATGGATGAAGTCAGAAATGATGACCCTAGAGGTTCTAAGCACTTCATTTATATAAACAGAACATTTTACGGCTTATACAGTTTGTTGAGTGAATTGCAAGCCAACATCAAAACAGGTATGCCATGGCGTGATTTCATCAAAGAAAAAATTGGTTTGCAAGGTTTAGCACAGGTTTAATGGCAGGTTGTGGATATGTTTGTCCGGTTTGTGAGGGTAAAGGCTTCAAAGATGATCTTTCAGAATGTGATTTCTGTGAGGACTCTAAAAATCCTGAACCTGAACAAGAAATCTCAGAAGATGATTGGCTAAAATCAGTTCATGAAGGTTCTTGTTGCAGTGGTGACTAAAATTTAGAATACTGATTTTAGCCAAAAACCAATAATTCTCTATATTTGCACGAAAAAAAGCATGCAACTCATAGCCACATTAGTTCAAGTTCTTCCATTGCAAACCGGCACCGGCAAAAATGGTGTTTGGAAAAAACAGGATATCATTGTTGAAACAGATGGTCAATATCCCAAAAAAGTATGTGTAGCACTTTGGGGAGACAAAGCAGAAGTTGCGCTAACCATTGGTCAAAAATTTAAAATTGATTTTGATGTTGAAAGCAGAGAATACAACGGCAAGTGGTACACAGACGTGAAAGCATGGAAAATTGAAGCTAACGATGGTTCAACAGCAGTTGCAGGACAAAAAAGTGAAACTCTGGCATCCGCACACCCTGAACTCAGCAGTTCAGACACGGATGAATTACCATTCTGATTGGTAACAAACTTATAATTTTCAAATAATTTGATTTTTGATTTATCTGCTATGAGAGGCGTATAAATCAAAAATCAATCGCGGTTGTTTGAAAGCTTTACTAAAAAAATAACTTACAAAGACCCTTAAATCCTTTTTCAAAACAATCAAATCCATTTTTTTTGATAAAAAAAGAAACGCAAAAAAACGTTTAATTGATGTTTGAGTTAAAAACTAAGAATATCTGGCTTTTGGGTTCAAATCAAGAATAGCAACAAAATACCTAGAGCGATTCTGTAATAACCAAAAATAACAAATCCCCTTTTCTGTAAGAATGAAACAAAAAACTTAACTGCAAACAAAGCTACCACAAAGGCAACGACATTACCTATTAAAAAAAGTTGTAACTCTTCACCTTTAAAACCACCTGTTTCTTTGAAATATTTGTAAAGCTTATAAACTCCTGCTGCAAACATGGTCGGCACAGCAAGAAAGAATGAAAATTCTGCCGCTGTTTTTCTGCTCAAGCCTTGACTCATACCCCCAACAATGGTGGCAGCAGAACGAGAAACTCCCGGTATCATTGCAATACATTGAAAAAGACCGATGAAAAAAGACTTTTTCAAATTGGGTTCTTCATTCTCATTGTTTTTCCAAATTTTATCAACAAAAAGCAAAAACACACCACCAACAATCAACATGATTGCAACGGTTTGCACACTTTCAAGAAATTGATCAATCAATTCATTCAAAAGTTTTCCCAAAACCACCGCCGGAATGAAGGCAACCAGCAGTTTGAGATAAAATGAGTAATCTTTTAAGTTTAAGAACTTCTTCCAATAAAGAACTACAATCGAAAGAATTGCCCCAAACTGAATTGCGATTGTGAAAAGCTTTGTGAAGTCATCACCTGAAATGCCCATGAAGTGTGAGGCAATTATCATGTGACCGGTTGAAGAAATGGGAAGATATTCTGTGATTCCTTCGATGATGGCTAAAACAACAGCCTGAAATAAATCCATAAGATTACTTCTTTGAAAAAATGGCAAAAAATTGGATGATGAAACCAACCATCAAAATGATAGGACCTAAGGTGAGACCAAAAAATCCGAATCCATATTGCTTTTTGTCAATTGACATCACAATCAAGCCTAAAATGATGACGGCGATTCCACCCAGCATCAAGGTGTAGTTTTTCTTACCGAAGATTATCGGGTCATTGTCTTTTTTTAATGAATTCTGCATTGTTTGATTTTTTTTTAATATAACTCGTCTAAACTCATGTTAAGGTATTTTTTCACTGATTTGTAAGTTGAAATCAAACCCATGAAAGAACCTACAGCCAACATGAAAGCTGACAAATATAACAAATATGTCGGTTGGTCAAAAACAAAGGAACCCAATTCGTTTTCAATGAGGTATTGATCCAAATAATACATCATCAACCATAGCATTCCAACTGCTATAATCCCGGAAAAAAATCCAAGCCACAAAGCCCTCCATAAAAAAGGTTTGATGATAAAAAAATTAGTAGCCCCTACCAATTGCATGCTCCTGATTAAAAACCTTTGAGAATATAAGGCCAATCTAATAGAGTTGTTAATCAACAAAACGGTAGCTATAATGAGTAAAATAAAAAGCAAGAATAGAATCAATCCGATTTTTTTAGCATTCTTGTTGATATTCTCGATCAGATTTCCAAAATAGTTAACTTCAAAAACTGTTTTAAAGCTTTCAATGTGTGACTTTATGGTTTTTAGATTTCCTGAATCTGTAAAATCAGGTTCAATGTAAACTATCAAAGCGTCTCTCAATGGATTTTCACCCAAGAAAGCGACAAAATCTTCACCTGTTTCTTCAATAAATTTTTTGGCAGCTTCTTCTTTTGTTAAGAAATCAATTCTTGGCAAACCGTTTTCTTTTCGCACATAATGCTGTCTGGAAAGAGATGTTTTTAATTCCTGAATGAGTGAATCGCTTACGTTCTTGTGCAAATAGACCTGAACGTTGATGTTATTCTTGAAGATTTGAGTTTGATTGAAATAAAAAATGCCTAAAGCCCCAAACAGCCCTGCAACAAAAACAGAGAGTGTTGAACTGAAAACAACAGACAAAAAGGGAAAAGAACCTAGGCGTCTTTTTATTTTTTTGGTTTTGACCATAAACACACAAACTTAGCTCAATCTTTCGATAAGCACAAAAAAACCGCTAAAGAAGTTTAGCGGTTCAACCAGGAAAAACACGAGATTTGTTTAATAGTTAGATTATGAGCTTAAATTGCGATCATTAATCATTGTTTTCAAATGATTTCAACAGTTTAATTTTGTTCTCATCAATCACTTTTTCAAGTTTGGTTATCTCATGTTTGTTTTTGTTTATTTCAAAATAGTTTTCGGAATATTTCAAATAAAGTGCTTCTGAACTTGCTTTGTTCCATTCAATGATTTCATATTTTTCTGAGAAATCACCATATAAGTAGAGTTTTCCCGAGCTAAACTTATACATAAAATCACCTGATTTTTTCTCAATGGACACTGTCAGTTTGCTTCCAATGATTTTTGGAGTTTTAGCTATTTCAGATTCAGGAAGTTCAATTTCACCGTCTTTGCTGATTTGATGTGATAGTTTCGGCAAAACTGATGAATGGTCAAAAGACTCTTCTTCTGTGACTTGTGATTTTTTTTGAGGAGTGTTACTAGGTTTAACTTCTTCAGAAATTTTTTCTTTTCGTGAGTCTAAACTGATGTTTTGATAATGTTTTGAAACATCTTCGGTTACCAAAACATCAGATTTTTTCTCGATTGATAAATCTAAATTAGTAGTCTGCTCAATGTCTGGTTGAGCAAATTCTTGTTTTTGTTGTTCTAATAATTGATAGGAAGTTTTTGTGTTTAGTTGCTCTTCTTGAAGGTTAATTCTTTGATAAGAGAAATAACCGGCTGTCAGCAATGCAACTCCAAAGAAGACAGTAGCATATTTATAATATTTTGAATAATCAACAACTGTGATTTTTTCAAGTCTGTTTTTTAATTGTGCTTGTCTGTGATTCTTGATTGCTTCAATCAAGATTTTTTCATCATTCAATTGATTAACTAAATCAGGATTGTTTTGCAACATTTCATTCAAGCTCAATTGCTCTTGAAGTGTTGCTTTTCCCATCAAAAACCTATCAATCAATTCTTCTTTTCCCTGTAACATGATCAGTCTAAGAAATCTTTTATTGAGTATTTTGTTTTTATCAATTTGTCAAGTTCTTGTTTACACTTGTATTTTTTTGTTTTTGCGGTGTCAGCATTTGCAAATCCTAAAAGTTCTGCAATGTCGCTCATTGACCGTTCATCAAAATAATATAGTGTCAAAATTTTCCTGCAAGTTTCACCAAGTTCATCAATGCACTTGTTGACTACATTTATCTTTTCTTGTCTGTCATAATCAACTTCAATAGGAAGGTCTTTTTCCTCTGAACTTAATCTACTTTTTCTGTCGAGTTCTTTTCTCCACAAATTTTGGCAAATGCTGAAAAGATAAGTGCTTATCTTTGAAGTCAATTGCAAATTTCCCGACGATGCCTTCTGCCAAAACACAACCAAACTGTCTTGGTAAATGTCCTTAGCTTCTTCTTCTGAACCGCTGTTCTTCAACACATGGTTGACCATCATTCTATAATGTTTTTTATAGAGATAGTCAATCATTTTTTCGTCCCCTCTTTTGATTCGGTCAAGAATCTCCTCGTCTGACAAACCTGAGAATAACTTCACCTTGCTTTTGTTTATATACGATGATTTGAAAAAAGGTAACCTTCTTTTTTTTAAATGTCAAAAAGACTTATTTGAACTGCTTGTGGCTGTTTATTTTTATTGGCTGTTTTGTTTTTTGTCAATAAATCTTTCCTGTTTTTTCTTTGCTTTTGGGCTGTATTTTTAAAAGCCTCAGGCATGTTGATTTTGTGATATATTCTGAAGATGTTTCTATATTCTTTTTTGAAAATCAGATTTAGGGAATCCACCACTTTTGACATATTCAGCATGTAAACCGTTCTGAATTCTAACACTTCTTTTGAAATAAATTTTTTTTCTTCTAATTCTTGGAGTGCAATTTGGACTTTGTTTTTCTTGAGTCCTGTTTCGTCGGCCATTCTTGTAGCAACCAAGTTGTTTAATGTGTTTTTCTGATAGTGAAAGATGAGTAGTTCAAGAACCAACACTTCTTCAAGTGTGATATAATCAAAATTATATTTTGACAATTTGTTGAATGACACTGAAACAGAGGTAGCCATTTA
>JBDNDT010000085.1:0-8138 GCA_046718985.1 Cytophagales bacterium | reverse complement strand
CAAAACCCGTTGAGCCTGAATTTTCATTGTTATTTTCCGGAGCTGAATTTGCCACAGATTGCTGTTCGATATTTTCTTTTGAGGAACGAGATTTTACTTTTCCCATGGGTAATTTAAAATTGATTCGAAAAATGAGAACGCAAAGCTAAGAAAAAAAGAGAAACTAAAAGCAAAAAGCTCAATGATAAGTTGTTATAGGGGCAAAAAAAAAGAGAGCCGAGGCTCTCTTTTTTGGGAATTTAAATAAAGATTAAATTATAACGGCAAAGGTGCTTGCTCTAAAATTCTTACATCAATTTGAACAGTTCTATTAGCTCCAAGAGGTGTTCCACTCACGGAAGAAACTCTAATCAAACCTTTGTTACCATCAGCATTTTGAAACAAGTAAACAGTATTCGCAGAAACTGAAACTTTTTTAGTTGTAGGTGCAGAAGCATTCCAAATGTCAGTTGCAGAAGCATTGTAAGCTAAAGATGTAGTTCCTATGAATGTAGCTCTAGTTATCCCGGTATTTGTTGTAAAACCTTCAGCACTTCTAGTGTCAGGCGAGATGAAGTGAGATACAGAAGTTGCAACAACAGGTGTAGGTAAAGAAACAAAGTTCAAATCAACATTAGTATTTGTTACATTAGCCGAAGATACGGTGATAATTGAACTTGAAGTAAGAGTTAAGTAAGATGGTGAACTTGCAGCTTGGTCACCTAAAACTACTGCACTTGCTGTTCTAACGGTAGGGGTTACAGTTACAGTTTGTTGAATAGTAGCAAGTACAGCTTTTGGTGTTGCATTGTTGTAAGCAGTAACAGTTAATGTGTAAGTTCCTGGTGCGTCAAATGAAATTGTTCCAAAGTCAACTCTCAAATCTTTTTGGTTTGAAGTGTAAGTCTTAGTATCTAAAGTTGTTTCAGCACCAGAACCTAATCTTTTGGTTAACACAACCTCTCTGATGTTTGATACTAAAATTTCAGCAGACACAGTAACATTCTCATTAGGAACAGGATTTGATTTGCTCAAAGTGATTGCAGAACCTGTTGGATCTTCATCTTTTTTTCCGCAAGAACCCAAGAACACTAAGCCCATAAGAGCTATGATTGGCAAATTGAAAAGTATTTTTTTCATTGTCTTTTAAAGTTTAGATTTTTTGTTTTGTTAAAAGGTGTTGCAAATTTACAAGTTATTCCGAAACCTCAAACTCAAATTCGATTTTATTCTTTCCATGGCATATTATTTTTTTGTTAAGAATTTATCCATTTTTGACTCTGTTTAATCTGTTTTAATGGTTAATTCTAATGCTCCTGAAAAATGTTATTCAATTTTTACGAATTTAAAACTTTTCTTATGGTTGATTTTTAAGTCCCTAAAAAAATCAAATGAATGTTTTCAATCTTAGCGAACACTCCCTTTTGTCTCTTTATGACTATTCCTTGCGATTTTACCACTACTTCAAATGAAATGTTTATTCCTTGCTAAAACAGATTAAATTTATGGTTTATAACTTTGGAATGTAGGATTTAAGCAATTCACTAAAGCATAATTCCCAAATATTTATTCAAACTCTTAAACTTGGGTTTAATCAGTTTCCAACACTGAATAGGTAATCACAGCTCCTTTCAACCTCAATTGTCCACTAACGGGCATCACAACATATATCATGTAAACATTGGTTGAGTTGTCAACTATGGTTACGCCGGGAGTGACTCCCAAAGTTGTAGCTCCGGGAACTCCCGATGATGTTGCTCCCGGATTATTGATAGCAATGCCTGAGCTTAAATCTAAAATTGTTAATCCTGACTGAATATTTAAAGTTGCCGAATTATCCTCTACATAAACGGTTGAATTGATAAACTGACATCCATCCGGCAAATTAAGTTTAGCAATATATCTCACATCTGATGAGCCGGTTGTGTTTGTTCCTGTGCCATCAACACCAATTATAAGTGGCCCTCCAATTGTGGTTGTATTTCTGAACTCAACTGCTGCAACTGATTTTTTCAATGTTTTTGCTGAGTTGTATCTGTAACCGAAAGTGTTGGGAACGCTCACATTTCCGTTCACTTGCAGTCTTTGAACAGGGGCAGACACTCCTATGCCGACGTTTCCGTTTGAGGCTATGCGCATTCTCTCAAAAATATTTGAAGGTTCTCTTGTCAAAAAAACGAGTTCGCCTTCTTGTGCTGCACTGGTGTGGCTTTTGTGAACTCCAACAATTTTAGCTGATGAATAATTCGCACCGTCTGAAGCTCTGCTGGTGTTAAAATTCAATGAACTGACATTGTTTGCTGTGGAAAAATCGCTGTTGTGAATGCTCAGCGTGACTTCAGCCGGATCAAAAACTCCTGATATGCTTGTGCTTGTCGAGCTGCCCATAATTTCAAGCCTTGTGTTCGGGAAACTTGTGCCAATGCCAATTCTCACGTTTGTTGCATCAAAAGTCAAAAAATTGTTTGCACTTAAAGAACTTGAACCATTCCAAAACGCCAATCTTCCGTCTGATCCGGTTCCTGAAACACCTCCGGTGGGTATGTCTTGCCAAGAAGCGTTTCCATCCGTATCTGTGGCTGTCAACACTCTGCCCGGAACTGCTGTTATGTTTTGAAGCCTGAAACCGCCAACAATGTGAAGACTTGATTGTGGGTCACTTGTCCCGATTCCCAAATTTCCACTGTGACCTAACCGCATTCTTTCAAATGGCGATCCTTGACCTGATTTCACAGTTGAAAAAACAATGTCAGTGCCACCATCTAATAGCGGATTTCTTACTGCTGTGATTTCTGCTTGTCTGAAACTTTGATTGTCGCCCATTGCTATGGATGCTATGGTTTCATTAGGAGTGTTAATCACTTCACTGTTTTGGATGTTGAGTCTTGGAATTCCCTCGCCATACATGTGCAATAAATGTTTAGGTCTGTCAGTACCTATTCCCACATTTCCACCCATGAACACCGCCGGAAATCTTTCATCGCCGGAACTCACACCTGCATATAACCCATAATTTCTCAAAGCATTGCCATTTGCTTCTGCAAAAAGACCAAAGCTTAAAGGGCCGTCACTTTGAGAAATGGCTTTCACGCCAATTGAAGAATCCGGTTTGCCTTCTGCAAGACCATAAACCCCAATTGCCGAACCTCCTGGCTGATTATTAGAATAGCCTCTGACTCCATAAGAATATGTGAAACCTAAAATCCCAATACCCATTAGACCGGCATTATCTTTTCCACCCATTGAAAGTAAAGTTGCCAATGTGTTATCAGGTTCAATTAAAACACCTATACTACCTCCGTCATCTTGAATGACAGAAGTGGTTAATGTGTTGGCATCTAACCAACGAGCTGCTGTATTGGGAGTACCGGAACCAAAAACTCCATTTACCCAGGTGGGTGCGGCCAATCCATTGCTTCTCAACACCTGTCCAGTTGTTCCCGCTGTGGTGATGGCAGTTCCTGTGGCGGTAGAATAAAAAACACCACCCGCATTTGGTGTCAATGAACTGTTAGTTCCACCTCTTTCCAATGGCAACAATCCGGAGGTGATTTTGCTTGCATCAAGATTGGGAATGTCATCAGCAACCAAGGCTCTGAAAACAGGTGTGCCTGCAAGACCATCAGGTGAGGCAAAAAATTGATTGGGTGGTTGAGATGCCCAAGTAGCTGTTAAAGTACCTGTTCCTGTCACAGGCGATCCGGACACCACAAATTCATTAGGCATGGATAAACCTATGCTCACTAAAGATGGAGAGTCCCCAAAGGTTTTCCAAACACCCGATCCTGAATAGAAACGAAAAACTTCATTGGTTAAATCATAATAAACAAGACCTCTTTCATCGTTTGTCAATGCACCGAAATCTGTGTCAACAACACCTGAATAACGAGGAATTAAAAGTCCTTGAGGACTTGATAATGGGGCTCCAACTATGTCAAGAGCGGCATTTGTGTTTGGATTAGTATTGTTGATCCCAATGCTTGATTGCCCGAAAATTTGAATTTGGAAAAACAGAACAAGAATTTTAATGATGTTGTAGGCTGGTTTCATCACACAATCTTTATTCTCTCAAAGTTAATGAAACATTCTAAAACTTTGCAAATTCAAGTATTTACCTTACAAATAAAATTTTGCTATTTATTTACTTAACGCAAATTTCTCAATTGGGGCAGTGATGAGTTTTGTTGTTTTTTTTATTTCAATAGCGCAAAAACCCTTTCAGCTGAAATCAAGTTCATGCAAGCTTTGTCTCCTCTGTGGCAAACTTTGTCTCCAAAAACAGAACATGGTCTGCAAGGAAGTTCTTCTGAAATAATATTGTTTTCATTCTGATATAGTGGTGAGAATCCCGCAAATGGATGGGTTGCTCCCCAAATTGAAAAAACTTCAGTTCCTGCCAAACATGCCATGTGCATGTTTCCTGAATCCATCGCCAACATTTTGTCTAGCTTTTTCATCAAAATCATCTCTTCTGATAGGCTAAATTCACCTGTGACATTGTGAATAGAATGTTTGATATTCTTCGCCAAATGATCCAGTAATTTTTTTTCTTTTTTTCCGCCTCCGAAAAGAAAAATTTCATATAGCTCAGAATCTACTAGCATCTTTACCAAGTTCTCTACTTTTTCCAATCCCCACATTTTGTTTTCGTGTTGTGCGAAGGGTGCAATGCCAATCCAAATTTTTTTCTTGGGCAACAGCATCTTGTCATCAAGGTATTTCAGTAATTTTTTTTCCAAATCTTCATTATTTGATTTGAATAAAATCTTGGGTAATGCGTTCGGAACATTCAAACCAAGGGCTTTGAAAACATTCAAATATCTTTCTGTCGTGTGTGAGAGGGACTTCAAAATTTTATGGTTTTTATTAACCAATCTTTTTTTTGCCCGCCTTTCTTTTTCGATAGCTTTCACTTTGAAAAAAAACAGCGAAAACAAGGCATCTAAAATTCTTGTCCGTAAAATGAGATGCAAATCTGCAACAGCAAAGGGTTTCAAACTTTTGAGCTTCAAGAACAACTTAATTAAGCCCCAAAACCCTTTGTAATCTTCATCAAAATCAAGCTCAATCACTTTCAACCTATCAATTCCTTTGAACAGGTCACCGAATCTTTTTCTTGTGACAAAAACGATTTCAAGCTCAGGATTGGTATTCAACACAGCCATCAACACCGGATATGTCATCACAACATCACCAAGGGCAGAAAACCTGTAAACCAAAAGCTTTTTGTTCATTTCGCTTTTTTATACAATTCAGGGTTTAACGATTGGTCGTTATACATTTTCATTTGGCGATAAACCTTCACAAATCTGATTCCTTTCTGAATATCTTCAATCAATTGGTCAAAACAAAGCCCAAGATCAGCTTTTTGCTCTTGCAAAACCCCTAATTTTTGATTGCATTTTTCAAGGTGAGTGCTGTCAACATCTGTTCTAAGGGTTTGCTCATGCATATGATATATTTTGAGCATCAAGATAGACATTCTGTCAACGAGCCAAGCGATGCTTTCAGAGTTCATTCTTGCATTTTCTTGTTTAACAACCTTTAAGCTTTCAAAAAACAAGATAAATTTGTCATCAATTTTTTCCACGAGGTCGGTTCTTTCTTGATTCGAACGGTCAATCCATCTCTTGGTTGAAATGAAGTCATCGGTGCTGATGTCGGTTCTTCTGATGATATCTTCCAAATGCCATTGAACTGTGTCAATCCAGTTTTTGTGATAAAGCAAGTACTCAATGGATTGTGATTCAAAAGGGTTTTTTAATGGGGTGTGAACACTGTCTTTGAGGTGATAATCATTGATAGACAGTTCAAAAGCCTGATAAAGTTGAATGGAAGTGATCATGAAAACAAAAATAAGGTGCAATTTAATTAATTTGGAAGAAAAATGGTTCAGTGTGAGAAATAAAGGCTAATTCATTTTTTGAGGTGCCAGGTAAAATAGACCTGAAGTCTGTATTATAATAAGTCTTTGTTTCTAAGCCCAAAATTGCCCATGATGAAACGTTGTATTTTAGCATTTAGATTTTCAGCTTTTGCATTGGTATTTCCCTTTTCAAGGCTATTTTGATAATTAAAGTTAAAAACTATTTATTTGCTTAATTAACAGTCCTGTTTTTTTGGGGTATTATGAATTCGAGATTAATCCTCTTCGCCAAACATTAAGAAAAAACACCTTCCTTTTCCTATCTTTGTTCTGTTTCTAAGCACTTAGCGAAATGCCCATAAAATACTTAGACCCCAAGAACGACCTCACTTTCAGAAAAATATTCGGCGAGCATCCCCATCTGCTCATCAGCTTCCTCAATTCTATGCTCCCACTCCAAGAGGGCAGGGAAATATTGAGCATCGAATACCTCGATTCTGAAATCATTCCCGAATTGCCGGGTCTCAAACGCTCCATCGTGGATGTCCGCTGCATAGACAATTTCAACCGCAAATTCATTGTGGAAATGCAGATGTATTGGACAAGTTCTTTCAAAAGCAGGATGATGTTCAATGCCTGCAAAGCCTATGTGAAACAGCTCTACAAGAAAGACAAGTATTCAGAACTTCATCCTGTTTATGGTTTGAGTCTGTTGAACGAAGACTTCATGAAGGGTGATGATATGAAAGACGTCTATTACCACCACTACAGCATGGTGCACAACCTAGACTCAAAGGAAGTGATACCCGGAATAGAGTTGATATTCATTGAACTTCAGAAATTCAAGACCCTCAACTACACCGACAAAAAGCTACAAGTGCTTTGGCTAAAGTTCCTCACGCTGATAGACGAAAGCACCACACAAGTGCCCGAAGACCTAAAGGGCGACCGGAACATAGTAGAGGCTTTGGAACATTTGAATTATTCCTCTTTCAACGAAGCAGAGCTAAGCCATTACGAGAAATACTGGGATACAATCCGAGTTGAGAAGAGCGCGATTGCCGATGTGAAAGAAAAAGCGGAGCAGATCATCTTCGAAGCCGAACAAGAAAAGGCAAAAGCACTCGAAGAGAAACAACAAGCCGAAATGAGAGAAACACTAGAAAGGGCTGAAAAAGAAAAAGAAAGGGCTGAAAAAGAAAAAGAAAGAGCCGAAAAAGAAAAAGCCATTTCAAAGCTTCATAGGACAGTGAAACGCTTTTATGAGAAAGGTATTTCTATTGAAGAGATCGCCGAAGACATGGACATAAGCATAGAAGAAACATAAATTTATCCTGCAATTGCAGAAACATTCAGTTTGATTTCAACATTTTTGGTTTTGTCTTACGTGAGAGACATAATTTAGAAACCTTGTATTTCCGAACATCTACGACTAGTGTTGAGGTTTTTTAAATTCAAGAGTGCTATTCATGTGAAAAACAACTATAGTACCTCAAAAAATGAATTAACCAGCTGTAACCTGAGCGTTTAATGACATTTTTTCAAATTCTCTCCGGAAGTTTTAAAATATATCATTCGATGATTTGAATGCTTTTCTCAAAATCACCCAAAACACTTATTCATTCAACTCTTGAACCTTCTCTGACAAAAAGAATAACAAATTGGGGTTGTCTTCAATTCCATTTCCCACCACCACCACATCAGCACCTGCATGCCATGCATCTGCAGCCAAATCAGGAGAAGTGATTCCTCCACCAACAATCAAAGGAATTGAAATGGATCTTTTCACTTGGCCAATCATTTTTTGGCTTATGGGTTTGATAGCCCCACTGCCTGCATCCATATAAATCAATTTCATGCCCAACATTTCACCTGCCATGGCTGTGCAAGCCGCAATGGTGGGTTTGTCGCTAGGCAAAGGATAAGTGTTGCTTACATAAGAAACTGTTGTCGGTCGTCCACCATCCACCAACATATATCCGGTTGGCAAAATTTCTAGGGAGGTTCTTTTGAGTATAGGTGCAGCAATCACATGTTGTCCTATCAACAAATCAGGATTTCGACCTGAAATCAAAGAAAGAAAAAACAATGCATCGGCCTGTGAATCTATGTGCAAATTGCTGCCCGGAAAAAGAATCACAGGAATCTCACACTCATTTTTTATCACTTTCAAAATTCCTGAGAGATTGTTTTGTGTGATTAAACTGCCACCCACAAACAAAAAATCAATCTTGTTTTCCACTGCATTTCTCACCAGTTTCACACAGTCAGCTTTTTCAATGTTATCAGGATC
>JBDNDT010000084.1:0-8152 GCA_046718985.1 Cytophagales bacterium | reverse complement strand
TGAAAACCAAAAAGTGGATGTTCAATTGAAAGGTTCGGGTGAAACCCCTTATTCACGAAGAGGAGATGGCAAAGCTACATTAAGGTCAATGTTGCGTGAATATATTGTGAGTGAAGCGATGTTCGGTCTAAATATTCCCACAACCAGAAGTTTGGCTGTTGTGAAAACCGGAGATGAGGTTTATCGTGAATATATCCATGAAGGAGCTGTTTTGACTCGCATAGCGCAAAGCCATATTCGAGTGGGGACTTTCGAATTTGCCACTAGAAATTTGAACAAAGAGGAATTTAAAACTTTTGCTGATTATGTGATTGAAAGGCATTTTCCTGAATTATCAGGTTTAGAAAACCCTTATCTTGAACTATTAAAATCGGTTATGTTTAAGCAAATTGATTTGATTGTGGAGTGGATGAGGGTAGGTTTTATTCATGGGGTGATGAACACTGACAACATGAGCATTGCAGGAGAAACGATTGATTATGGTCCTTGTGCTTTCATGAATGCTTATCACCCTGAAACGGTGTTCAGTTCAATTGACAAACAAGGTCGCTATTCTTTTGGCAACCAACCCGGAATTGCCCAATGGAACATTGCCGTTTTTGCAGGTAGTTTACTTCCTTTGATTGATGAGGACAGTGAGAAAGCCTTGTCAGCCGCACAAGCGGTGGTCAATCAATTTCCTGCGATTTTCCAAAATCGTTGGATGAAAATGATGGGCAAAAAAATGGGATTCAACTCAATGGGTGAAAAAGAACAAAAACTTGTGGTTGAGTTCTTAGAACTGTTACAAGAATGCAAAGCTGATTACACCAACTCTTTTTTGTTTTTAATGGGATTTGAATTGACCGGAATTGAGGCTTTGAAGTCTAATGAACGGTTTTTGATTTGGAAAGAAAAGTGGAAAAATGAAGTGATGGATTCGAAAACAGGAGAGTTAATGAATGGAGATGACATGAAAAAGTCTAACCCTAAAATAATTCCCAGAAATCACTTGGTTGAAAATGTGTTGAACAAGGCAGAAATGGGTAATTATGAAGAATTACATGATATATTGAATGTGTTGAACAGGCCTTACGGTGATTTGCCTGAGCAATTTTATACTTCTCCACCTAAAGAAGGTGATCTGAATTATAAAACCTATTGTGGAACTTGAAAATGATTTCTGTTAAAATGAAAATTGTTTATTTCTTTTTTAACTGCACCCAAATGGGTAAGTGATCGGAATTGTCTATACCCCTCAACACCTTGTGTGTTTGTGCATTAAAGTGATTTTTATCAAAAAATACGTGGTCAAGTCTCACCCAATAAGGAAAAATGTTTAAACTATATCCAAATCCATTTCCTGCTTTTTCAAAGCTGTTTTCAAGACTTGTTTTTTTGAATTGTTGATAGGTTCTTCCATATGGAAACGAGTTGAAATCGCCGGCGACAATGATTGGATATGGTGATTGATCAATAAAATCCAAGACTTTTTTACTTTGAATTCGATTGGCATCAATCCCGGATTTCATTTTCCTGATTCCAACTAATAAGTTGTTTTTGAAAGTTAATTTTTTGTTCCAACGATAATTCAAAGACTGAAAATGCAAATTGAGTAATCTCACGGTGTCGTTGTTGAGTTTCACATCTACATACATGAACTTATTGAAAAAATTTAAACTGTCAAAAGTGAAAGTAGAGCGATTCACGATTGGATATTTGCTGAAAATAATCATCCCGAAAAAACCGCTTTGATTGTTGATTTTGTTCGGACTGATGAAATAATAGTCCAATGTGGTTTTGTTCACAATTGAATCTAAAACCCTGAATTGAGCCATATCATCATGGTGGAATTCTTGAAGAAACATGAAATCTATATCTTGAGATTTGATATGATTCAAAAACTTTTTGTCCAATTGGTTGGAAAGAGTATCATTCTTAAACTTATTAAAGGCTGAACAATTGAAGCTTATAATGTTCAAACAGTCTTCACATTTTTTTCTTGCTGAAAAATAGACTGTCTCTTTCAAGGGTTTTTGATGTGACAAAAACAAAAACATCGAAACCAAAAAGAAATTCATTTTTCTTTGAAACAAGAAACTTAGGCAGAGAAAGAAGTTGATTAACAGCCAAAAAGGAGTTGAATAAGATAATAAAACCAACAACCAATGGTCAAAAGTCGTGTTGGAGAGAATTAAAATCAGAAGGTAAATAACCAAAAAAAATACAAATCTTTTACTCATCATCTGATTGGAAGCACTTCAATGTGATTCCAAGATTTGAAACAGAACAATTAAAAAGTGAGGTGAAACTAGAGAAAATTAAATTTAACAACAAAATAATCAGGATTGGAATGAAGATATTCTCTCTTTCACCTTTTCCATCAGCCAAACCGGCGTTGAAGTGGCACCGGCAATGCCTACTGATGAGATGTTCTCAAACCATTCAGCTTTTAGCTCTTCTTCATTTTCAACGAAATAACTGTTAGGGTTGAAATTTTTGCAGACACCATACAAGGCTTTTCCGTTGGAACTTTTTTTGCCACTCACAAACACAATCACATCATGTTGTTGAGAAAATTTCTCGAGTTGTGGTTCTCGGTTTGATACTTGCCTGCAAATGCTGTCATTAGCGTCAAAAAGTTCTTCATTGAAGTCAGCATTGGATTTTTTCATTTTTTCTTCAATCAAGGCTTTCATTTTATAAAAACCTTGAGTGCTTTTGGTGGTCTGGCTGTATAAAGTTGTGGGTATTGAAAAATCAATCTTTTCTAAATCTTCTTCTGTTGTCACCACCACAGCTTCATTGTTTGTTTGCCCAAGCAGACCAATCACCTCTGCGTGTCCTTGTTGACCATAAATGAGTAATTGGCCATTTTTTTTCTGCACTTGGTCAAATGAGTTTTTCACTCTGTTTTGCAATTTCAACACCACCGGGCATGAAGCATCAATCAGCTCAATATTGTTTTTCATTGCCAATTCATAAGTTGAGGGAGGCTCTCCATGGGCTCTTATCAAGACTTTGCAGTCTTTCAATTCTTTGAGTTGTTCTTTGTCAATGATTTTCAACCCTTTGTCGGCCAATCTTTTCACTTCCATGGCATTGTGTACAATGTCGCCCAAGCAATAAAGTTCAGATCCTGCATCAAGTTCATCATCAGCCATTTGAATGGCAAATTCAACACCAAAACAGTAGCCGGAATTTTTATCAATGATGACTTGCATAAAAGGAGTGTTTTAATATGCTTAACTAACTAAACCAAATTTTGTTGAATCATTCTGTGTTTGTCAATCATTTTTTCTGTTGCCAATCTCACCACAATTTCAACCTGCTCTTCAATTGATAGATAAGTGGTGTCAAGTTCAAAAGCATCATCAGCTTTTCTCAAAGGACTCTCAGTTCTTGTCGAATCAATATGGTCTCTCATGGTCAAGTTTTCGATGATTTCGTCAAGAGTCACCATTTGTTTTTTTTCAAGCAATTCTTGCTGTCTTCTTTGCGCCCTCACCATCATGTCTGCCACCACAAAGATTTTGAGTTCAGCATTGGGGAAAACTGTTGTGCCAATGTCTCGACCGTCCATAACTACTCCACCCTTTTTTCCCATTTTTTGTTGTTGAGCGACCATTGCCTTTCTCACCTCCGGCAAGGCACTCACTTGACTCACGTTTTCAGAGATATACATTTTTCTGATTTCGTCTTCGACATTCACGCCATTCAAACAGGTGTCAGAACGGTTGATTTTTGTATTTTTGATGAAAGATATGTTGATATTTTCCAAAGCTTTGACCACCTCTTTAGGATTGGTTAAAGTTACATAGTTTTCTTTGAAATATAGAGTAACAGCTCTGTACATTGCTCCGGAATCAATGTAAGTGTATGACATTGCCTGAGCAACAGCTTTGGCTGTGGTGCTTTTTCCACAACCTGAAAAACCGTCAACTGCGATGATGATATGGTGCATTCTTAATGACTATGATGGTGGTCAGGATGGTGATGGTGGTCTTGAGAATGTTGCCCACCCTTTTTGCCCTTTTTATTTTGAGGCAACCAAGTTTGCTGACCCTTATATTTGTATGGGTTGCAAGCGAACGAAAATGCCAAAGTCAAAATCACGAACATTGATTTTTTCATAATTTTCTTGTTTTGCACAAATTAATCAGAATTATTTTGAAAATCAAAAGCTAAGATATCCAATTCTTGCTTCAAAACCCCTTCTTTGAGAGCGAATGTAGAGACTAAGATAGGATTTTGAGGAAGTCTTCTCAACAAAGTTTCTATCAAAATACTTGCCACCACAATCATATCAGCCCTGAGTTCAATCATGCCCGGGATTTTTAATCTTTCTTCCTTGTTTTTTTTTAATATAGATTGATGAATCGAATAAAAAACTTCAACAGGAAGCAAGGTTGTTTTTTCTTTTTCAATGTCAAAGTCAGGACGTGTTTCTCTTTGATAAATTTCGGCTAATGTGTCAAAACTTCCGGAAGAACCAACTAAATATTCAGGATTAAAATCATTAATTGCGTCAAAAAGTGAAGCTAGTTTTGTATTCAAATAAGATTTTAACAAATCTATGTTTGCATTGGGGATAGGGTCTTTTTGATGAAACATATCCATAAGTCTTTGTCCACCAATTTCATAGCTTCTTTGCCAAACTTTTTTCCCGTTAATTCCGATGATGAATTCTACACTTCCACCACCAATGTCAACAACCAAAGCTTTTTTTTGACATAAGTTGGTTGCAAGATTGACTCCTTCGTATATAAAGGATGCTTCATCATCACCTGAAATGATTTCAATTTCAAAACCGATTTTGTCTTTTATTGTGTTTGCAAATTCGAAACCATTCACTGCGTTTCTGAATGCACTGGTTGCGATTGACCTTGTTTTTGAAACGTTATAAGAATTGATAAGTGTTTGAAAATGTTCTAAGGTTTGCAAAGCTCTGAATTGTGCTTCATCTGAAATAAGACCCTTGCTGATGCCATTTTTACCAATTTTGACAGCGGTTTTCTCACGGTAGATGATTTCAAAATGACCATTTGACAAGTCTGCAATCAACAAATGAAACGTATTAGTACCTAAGTCAACAACCGCAATTCGCATCTTTTATATATTTACCCACAAAGCCAAGTTCAAAATAAAAGATAAAATTCAAAAAAATCTACAATTCTTACATCTTAAACTCTGAATTTAAAAGGTTTCAAAATATCCCCTTTTGGAATTAAAAAAAAATCACTGAAATTACAGCGTGTTCGATAAGTTGAAATATAGATTAGCAATTACTTTTTCAGTAATGTCGGTTTTGGGTATCGGTATAGCCATCATCGGTTATTATTATTTCCAAAAAATTGATGACATTTATCAACTAACTAAATCAACCAACAATGCATTTGGATATTATCTCCAAATGAAAGAAAGTGAGCATGATTTTTTGTGGAAAGACAATGTAGATGAGAGTTTTTTCACCCAAAACAACTCTCCTTCAACCATCAAATTCAATGAATACCTGATATTGACAATGGATAAACTAAACGCCATTAGAGAAATGTCTAGTTCTTCTAATATTTTGTTGAAAGAGGAAATTGAATCATTGAAGGATTTGATGTATGGTTATGATTCTTTGTATAAAAAGATGACTACTCTATATAAAGAAAGAGGAGGAGAAAACCATGGATATGTGGGTAAAATGAGAGAGTATGCTTTGTTTCTTGAAACCCACAATTATGTGTTCAACAAAGAAAATCTGTTACTCATCAAAAGACATGAAAGAGATTATATCTTGTTGAGAGACAGTGTTTATTTGAAAAGCTTCAAAGATGCAGTTAATGGATTTTATCTTGATTTGCTTGAAAACAACAAATTGAAAACCGAAGAAATTTTAGAGCTTCAAAACATCTTTAACAAATATAATCAGTCTTTCAAAAATTTGGTTCTGGTTGAAAAAGAAATCGGATTGATTGGCAACGGCGGTTTGTTAGACAAAATTGATATTCAAAAAAAGTTGATTGAAGCAAGTTTCGATAGGATTTATATCAGGGTGAACGAAAACGAAAAGAATACCATTTCTCAACTCTATGCTCAGTTTTCAATCATTGCCGGATTGCTTGTTTTGATTGGCATCACATTTAGCATTTTTATCGCCAATCGTTTGATTTCACCTCTTCAAAGACTTCAAAAACATATGCACACAGTTGTTCAAAACAACTTTAAAAACCCTGAAAGAATTAATTGCAAAGAAAATGACGAAATCTCAACGCTAATCAGCAGTTTTAATATGCTTTTAGACAAGTTGGAAGAAAGCATGGCTACTATCAGTCAAAAAAACTTACAACTTGAAGAACGAAACAACAAGCTCGAAAAGTCAGAACTTGATTTGAAGAAAAATGTGGATTTGAGAGATAAGTTTTTGGCCATTCTTTCACATGATATGAGAAGCCCAATCAATACACTTTCAGGTTTTGTGAATTTGTTGAAAAACTTCTCTCAAAATATCAGCCCGCAAGAAATTCAAGAATTTGCCCAAAATATGGAAATCACACTTGATGGTGTGAAGGAATTGCTTGATAATCTTTTGCAATGGGCGAAACTCCAAACAGACACGTTCATAGTCAAAAAAGAAAAAATCAATATTCAACATGTTTTGGAAAACAACATTAAACTTGTGAATCATTTGATTATCGCAAAAAATATCCATATCAATTTTCTGTTAATTCCCGGAACGGTGCTTGAAACTGACAATAATGTGTTGAATTTTGTGCTTCGCAATGTATTGCAAAACGCCATAAAGTTTACCAACTACAACGGAAAAATTGAAATCAGGGTGATTTTGGGCTCTGAGGAAACTACTTTCTTGGTGAGAGACAACGGTGTGGGAATGAATTCAGAACAATTGAGAAAATTGTTTGACCACAAAACACATTTCACTAAAGAAGGTACATCAAAAGAAAAAGGTGCTGGTTTAGGTTTGTTGCTTTGCAAAGAGTTTATGGAAAAATTAGGGGGTGAGATTTATGTTGACAGCGAAGTGAATGTCGGCACCACCTTTTATGTGAAATTCCCCAAAGAGGAAGTCAATGCTTGAAGATTCTTCAACCGCACTCACCATCGTTTGCCTTTGCCACAATCACAGCTTTTTTCTTGAAGAGTGTTTAGATGAAGTTGAAAAACTTGCTTCCCCAACAGTTCAAGTGATTTTGGTTGATGATGGAAGTGATGATGGCTCTAAAGATATTTTATCGCATTATTCCACCAAAAACAATTGGAAATTCATTAACATCAATCAATCAATCGGCAATTGCAAGGCATTCAACCAAGCATTAGAATTTGCCCAAGGAGAATTCATTTTAGATTTGGCAACCGATGATGTTTTGATTGTCGAAAACTTTAAAAACTATATTCAGTTTTGTGTTTCTCGATCAAAAGAGATAGGGTTTTTTCACGCCAATGCTTTATACATCAACAAATTTAGTGAACTGTTGAGTGCCCATTTTGCGACTAAACAAATAAAAGAATTGCAGCAAGAACATCCATGTCAACTTTTCAAAAGGCTTTTCGAAGGAAGTTTGATTTGTCCGCCAACGGTGATTTTTAGAACCCAAGCACTCAAGCAAGTTAATGGATATGATGAGGCTCTCAGTTTTGAAGATTTTGATGCTTGGATGAGATTATCAAGAAGTTGGAAAACAGACTTTTTTCCCGAAACAGTAATCAAAAAAAGATTGTTAAACACTTCAAGTTCTTTTCAACAGACAAGAAATAAGACAGATGAGTTTTTGAATTCAGTGCATAAGATTTGCCAAAAAGCAATTGCATTAAGTCAAATCAATGAAGAAAGGTTAGCAATAGCCAAATTTTCAGGCTATCATTTGAGATTGGCTTTTTATGTAGGAAACAGAAAGTATGTAGAGGCTTTTTGGGCAATCACTTCAAGCCTAAGAAAACCAAGCGTTATAGAATGTTTGATGTTAGGCCTTTCAAAAATGAACATTTTTCCCAAAAAATTATACTTCATTTATCAAAACATGCATTGGAAGAGAAAAACCAAAGTTTTACATCATTAATTTGATTTTCTCAAATGAGATATTGCTTTAAAATTGATTTTGCACGTTCTCGCAAAACGGATTGAGCGGTTTGTTTGAGCTCCTTTTTTGTGCAGTGCAACGGAACA